>NZ_JBIALO010000001.1:300150-320490 GCF_042873595.1 Streptomyces sp. NPDC004629
GTACGGCGGTGGGTGTTGCCAGGTGGCGGCGGGGCTTGACTTTGTCCACGCGGGGGCGTGCCCCGATAGGGGCGCGGGGAACGGCGCGATCGGCCACGACGTACCTGCGGGTGTGTACGGCGGTGGGTGTTGCCAGGTGGCGGCGGGGCTTGACTTTGTCCACGCGGGGGCGTGCCCCGATAGGGGCGCGGGGAACGGCGCGATCGGCCACGACGGCCCCGCGGGTGTGTACGGCGGTGGGTGTCCCTGTGCGATGTCGGGGGTCGCCTTCGTCCACGAGCGCCAGCGGGGGCGTGCCCTGATAGGGGCGCGGGGAACGGCGCGATCGGCCACGACGTACCTGCGGGTGTGTACGGCGGTGGGTGTCCCTGTGCGATGTCGGGGGTCGCCTTCGTCCACGAGCGCCAGCGGGGGCGTGCCCCGATAGGGGCGCGGGGAACTGCGCGACCGGCCACGACGTACCCGCGGGGAACGGCGCGACCGGCCACGACGCCCCCGCGGCTGCGTACGGCGGCCGCTGGCCCCAGACTGGTTGCGGGGGTCGAGGGGCTGCAAGCCCCCGGTGCGCCGCCCGCCCCAGCACGCAGCAACCGCACCGACCCCGCCCCCCACACCCTCGGCCGAACCTAACGGAGTGAGCTGGCGCACACCTGCCGTAGAGTTGAGGCCGGTCGATACGTGACCGCGGCAGATCGGAAGGGCAGCAGGCGTGACCGTCGACGACACGGGCTCCGGCGCGGACGCGGACGGCCGGGTGAACCTTCCCCCAGCCTCGGCTCCGTTCGACCAGGGGGACCCCCAAGCCGCCGACCCTGGCGAGGATCCGCTCACCCTGCGCCTGGAAACGCTCATCCTGGGCGCCGAGCGGCGCTACACCCCCTTCCAGGCGGCCCGCAGCGCCGGCGTCTCCATGGAGTTGGCCTCGCGCTTCTGGCGGGCCATGGGCTTCGCCGACATCGGCCAGGCCAAGGCCCTCACAGAGGCCGACGTACTCGCGCTGCGCCGTCTCGCCGGCCTCGTCGAGGCGGGCCTGCTGAGTGAGGCCATGGCCGTGCAGGTGGCCCGGTCCACCGGACAGACCACCGCCCGGCTGGCCGAGTGGCAGATCGACTCGTTCCTGGAGGGGCTGACCGAGCCGCCCGAGCCGGGCATGACCCGCACGGAAGTCACATATCCACTGATCGAACTGCTCCTGCCCGAGCTGGAGGAGTTCCTGGTCTACGTCTGGCGGCGCCAGTTGGCCGCGGCCACCGGCCGGGTCGTACAGGCCGGTGACGACGAGGAGATGGTGGACCGGCGGCTGGCGGTCGCCTTCGCCGACCTCGTCGGGTTCACCCGGCTGACCCGTCGGATGGAGGAGGAGGAGCTGGGCGAGCTGGTCGAGGCCTTCGAGACGACCGCCGCCGACCTGGTCGCCGCCCGCGGCGGCCGGCTCATCAAGACCCTCGGCGACGAGGTGCTGTACGCCGCCGACGACGCGGGCACCGCCGCCGAGATCGCGCTGCGCCTCATCGAGACGATGGCGAACGACGAGACGATGCCCGAGCTGCGCGTCGGGATGGCGTTCGGCACGGTGACGACCCGGATGGGCGATGTCTTCGGTACGACCGTGAACCTCGCCTCCCGGCTGACGTCGATAGCGCCGCGTGACGCCGTGCTCGTGGACAGCGCGTTCGCCGAGGAACTGATCCGCACCGGCGAGGCGCCCGCATCCGAGGCGGAGGCGGCCGAGGCCGCGGCGGCCGCCGAGAAGGAGGGCGAGGAGCCGCCGGTGTACCGCTTCGCGCTCCAGCCGATGTGGCAGCGGCCGGTCCGCGGACTCGGCGTGGTCGAGCCCTGGCTGCTCACCCGGCGCGACGGCGCATCCTGACGGGAACGCCGGTCACGAACCGTCGGCCAGCGACAGGCCGATGCACAGGCCGAGGATCGGCACGCACACGCCTCCCGGTCGGCCCGGCGTCGGGGACGGGGACGGGGCGGGTGCCGGTGCGGCGGAGGTCCGGCCGGGTGCGGGGGTGGGTGCGGGCGGTGGCGCGGCGCTCGCGGTGGCCGACGGCGGCGGGGTGGCGCCGGGCGCCGCCGGGACGGCCGTGGCGCCGGGTGTGTCCGCCCGCGGGGGCGTGGCGGCGGAGGGTGAGCGTCCCTGAGCCGGTGTGGCGGAGGGGTTCGAGGTGTCCGTGCCCGGGACGTCTGTCCCGCCCGGTGCGGGGGTCGCCGAGAGCGGGCCGGACGGGGTGGTGGTGCCGACCGTGGCGGACGTACGCGTCGACCGGTCGGCGGTGGCGGCCGGGCCGGGCCTCGGTTCCGCCTCGGCGGTGCCGGGTCCGCCGACCTGTGACTCGGGGGAGACCCTGACGAGGCTCAGCACGCCGACGGCCAGCACGAGGCCGACGGCGGCCAGCAGCGCCCTGCGCGGCCGACGCCTACGATGCCGTCCCCGCCGCGCACGAGCCCCCACCGCACCCTCGCCACCCGTCACCCCAGAGGTGTCCGCCGACGCCGGTACGCCCGCCGGGCCGGCCGGCCCCGACCCCGCCGAGTCAGCCGAGCCCGGTGCGTCCGCCGATTCCACCGGGTCAGGTGCGTCCGCGGCTCCTGCCGGAGCGGATGTGTCGGTAGAGCCCGGTGCGTCCGCCGCGCCCGGTGCATGTGGTGGGCTGCTTGGCTCGCTGGAGTGGTTCGAGCCCAGTGCGTCTGTCGGGTGTGCTGGTTCAGTCGAGTCCTCTGCCGTTCTGGGAGCGTCAGCCGTGCCCGGCGAATCTGCCGTTCCCGATGTGTCCGCTGGGGCAACCGGCCCCGACGAGCCCGCCGAACCGGATGCGGCTGAGGTCTCCGTTGCCTCTCGCGCGTCCGGTGTGTTCGGGTGCGCGCCCTTGTGAGTCTGCGTCATCGCGATTCCTCCCCGCTCGCGCCCCCCGATGCGCCATGACGCAGCGCACGTTATGCGTTCGCTCGGGTGCTCGACGGGGAGTCGGAGGATTGTCACTCGAACGTGGGCCTCCGGGTCGCCTCTTTCCCCGGCGGGGCCCGGCTGCGATGATCGGGGCGTCGGTGAGTTAACCCGCGTTAACCGGAGGGTGTCATGAGCGAGGAGCGGTTCGGGGAGTTCGTACTGGTGCGGCGGCACGGCCACGTCGCGGAACTGGTGCTGGACCGGCCCAAGGCCATGAACGCCGTGTCGACTCAGATGGCCCGCTCCATTGCCGCGGCCTGTGCCGCGCTGGCCGCCGACCGGGACGCGCGGGTGGTGGTGCTGACCTCGTCGCACGAGCGCGCGTTCTGCGTCGGGGCCGACCTCAAGGAGCGGAACTCCTTCAGCGATGCGGACCTGGTGCGGCAGCGCCCCGTCGCGCGGGGCGCCTACACCGGCGTACTGGAGCTGCCCATGCCGACGATCGCCGCCGTGCACGGCTTCGCGCTGGGCGGCGGCTTCGAACTGGCGCTGTCCTGCGATCTGATCGTGGCCGACGGCACGGCCGTGGTCGGGCTGCCCGAGGTGTCCGTGGGGGTCATCCCGGGCGGGGGCGGCACCCAGCTGCTGCCCCGCCGGGTCGGTGCCGCGCGGGCGGCCGAGCTGGTCTTCTCGGCGCGGCGGGTGGCGGCGGCCGAGGCGCGTGACCTGGGGCTGGTGGACCGGCTGGTGGACGAGGGCCAAGACCGCGAGGAGGCCCTGGCCCTGGCGGGCCGGATCGCCGGCAACTCGCCCGTCGGCCTGCGCGCGGCCAAGCGGGCGCTGCGGCTCGGGTACGGGCTTGACCTGCGGACCGGACTGGAGGTCGAGGACGCGGCCTGGCGCTCGGTGGCGTTCTCCGGGGACCGGGCGGAGGGCGTCGCGGCGTTCAACGAGAAGCGGACACCGCAGTGGCCGGGGCAGTGACCGAAGCATCCCGGCCGAACGCATACCCCTCGCCGGGGGTACGGCCGCTCCCGTGGGCACCTACCACTCCCAAGAAGCCCCGCCGGCCTCGGGTGCCATCTGCCGCTCCCGGGGGGAGATCCGCCGGCCTCGGGAGACATCTCCCGGTCCCGGGTGAGATCCGCGGGTCACGGGGCAGATCCGCCGCTCCCGGGAGCAGGGTGTCGTCGCCGACGGTCGTGGCTGCGCTCGCGACCTCGGGCGGAGTGGGCGCGGCGTCGCTGCGGGCCCAGCGCGAAGCGGCGGAACGGTCCCGGGGCGCGGCGGCGCGGGCTCGGCGAGGTCCGGCCATCCGTCGCTTCTGGGTCATCCGCCGGTCACGGAGCAGATCCGCCGCTCCCGGGGGGCCATCTGTCGCGCTCGGGGATATCTGCCGCTCCCGGGACGTCTGCCTCCCGAGGCGTCCCCCGCTCCCGTCGGGTGTCGCCCGCTCCCGCCGGTGCGTTCGCCGCTCCCGTTGGGGTGTCTGCTGCTCTCGTCGGGTGTCGCCCGCTCCCGTCGGTGCGTCCGTCGCTCCCGTCGGGGTGTCCCCCGCTCTCGTCGGGGTGTCTGCTGCTCTGGTCGGGTGTCGCCCGCTCTCGTCGGGGCGTCCGTCGCTCTCGTCGGGGTGTCTGCCGCTTCGTCGGGATATCCATCGCTCCCGTCGAAGCATCCCCCGCTCCCCGGAGACATTCGTCGCTCCTAGGGACATCCGTCGTTCTCCCGAGGCACCTGTTCGGCATAACAATGTCCCCGTTCATACCAAACGTCCCTAACCTGGAGTGATGGGTGAGGACAAGCGGCTGGCGGCCGTCGTGGCGCTGGCCCAGGGGATGGCGGCGGCTCACGCGCCGGCGGAGTCCTGGCAGGCGGCGGCGAGCGGTGCCTGCCGGGCACTGGACGGGAGCTTCGCCGCGCTGTCGGTGTGGGAGCGCGACCGGGGCCGGCTGCGGGTCCTCGTGAACGTGGGGGAGCGGGCCCCGGACGAGGAGGAGTTCCCGGAGAACGAGACCTACCCCGTGCACCAGTTCCCGGAGATCACCGAGTTCCTGCACGAGCGGTGGGCGCTCGGCGGCGGTCCGCACGCCTGGGTGGAGACCGCCGAGGGGACCGCGGCCGGGCGCCCCGGCTACTTCCACCGGCGGGTCACCGCGCTGCGCCGCCGCGGGCGCGGCTGTTGCGTGGTCGCACCGATCGTGCTGCACGGCCGCGCCTGGGGCGAGCTGTATGTGGCCCGGGCCGTGGGGGCGCCGGTCTTCGACCGGGCCGACGCCGGCTTCGCCACCGTGCTGGCGGCGGTCGTCGCCGCCGGGATCGCGCAGACCGAGCGGCTGGAGGAGGCCCGGCGGCTCGCGTTCACCGACGCGCTCACCGGGCTCGCCAACCGCCGGGCCGTCGACATGCGGCTCGACGAGGCCATCGAGCGGCACCGTGCGGAGGGCGTGGTGGTGAGTCTCGTGGTGTGCGATCTCAATGGGCTCAAGCGGGTCAACGACACCTGTGGGCACGCCGTCGGCGACCGCCTCCTCGAACGCTTCGGCTCGGTGCTCTCCTTGTGCGGGGCGATGGTGCCGGGCGCGCTGGTGGCCCGGCTGGGCGGCGACGAGTTCTGTCTGCTCGCGGTCGGGCCGCCCGCCGACGACGTGGTGAAGGCCGCGGACGAACTGTGCCGTCGTGCCGCGGACCTGGAGCTGGGGGAGGGGGTGGCGTGCGGGGTCGCCTCGACCGCGGACGCCATCGGTCCGGTGCGTTCCGCGCGCCGGCTGTTCCGGCTCGCGGACGCGGCCCAGTACCGGGCCAAGGCGGAGCGCGCCGAGCGGCCGGTCGTCGCGGGGCGGGAGGGCCCGGACGACCCGGTCGTGCGGCTCGCCGACGAGCCGTCGCCCGCGCGGGCCGAGCGGCGCCGCTTCCGCGGGCGCCGGCCGTGACGCGGGGTGGCGCAGCCGGCTCCTTCGGGGCGTCCCTCGCGGGGCCTCATGGGTAAGGGGCGAACCCGGTTCCCACTAGTGACAGTGTGACATTCAATGCGTACGCTCCTGAATATGGATATGCATACTGTGGTGGTGGGGACGTCCGGCGTCACCGCGTCCGACGTCCTCGCCGTGGCACGGGGCGACGCCCGGGTCCAGCTTGCGCCCCAGGCGGTGGCGGCCCTCGCGGCGGCCCGCGAGATCGTGGACGCGCTGGCGGCCGAGCCGGATCCGGTCTACGGCGTCAGCACCGGCTTCGGTGCCCTGGCGACCCGGCACATCGGCCCGGAACTCCGCGCCCGGCTACAGCGCAACATCGTCCGCTCGCACGCCGCCGGCATGGGCCCGCGGGTGGAGCGTGAGGTCGTACGGGCCCTGATGTTCCTGCGGCTGCGGACCCTGTGCTCGGGGCACACGGGCGTGCGGCCCGAGGTCGCGCAGACCGTGGCCGACGTGCTGAACGCGCGGATCACCCCGGTCGTCCACGAGTACGGCTCGCTCGGCTGCTCCGGTGACCTGGCCCCGCTGTCGCACTGCGCGCTGACCCTCATGGGCGAGGGCGACGCCGAGGGACCCGACGGGACCGTACGGCCCGCGGGCGATCTGCTCGCCGAGCACGGCATCCGGCCCGTCGAACTGCGCGAGAAGGAGGGGCTCGCCCTCCTCAACGGCACCGACGGCATGCTCGGCATGCTGATCATGGCCCTCGCGGACCTCGACACCCTCTACAAGTCCGCCGACGTCACCGCGGCCCTGTCGCTGGAGGCCCTGCTCGGCACGGACAAGGTGCTCGCGCCCGAACTGCACGCCATCCGGCCGCACCCTGGCCAGGCGGCGAGCGCCGCCAACATGCTCGCCGTGCTCAAGGGCTCCCAGCTCACCGGCCTGCCCCGGGTGGCCGGCGCCGCCCACAGCGGGGCGACGGCCATCCCGTACGAGGAGCCCCGCGTCCAGGACGCCTACTCCGTGCGCTGCGCCCCGCAGGTCGCGGGCGCCGGGCGTGACACCGTCGCGCACGCGCGTCTCGTCGCCGAGCGGGAACTCGCCGCGGCCGTCGACAATCCGGTGGTTCTGCCCGACGGACGCGTCGAGTCCAACGGCAACTTCCACGGCGCCCCGGTCGGCTATGTCCTCGACTTCCTCGCCATCGCCGCCGCCGACCTCGCCTCGATCGCCGAACGCCGCACCGACCGGCTGCTCGACAAGAACCGCAGCCACGGCCTGCCGCCGTTCCTCGCGGACGACGCCGGCGTCGACTCCGGGCTCATGATCGCCCAGTACACCCAGGCGGCTCTGGTCAGCGAGCTGAAGCGGCTGGCCGTGCCCGCCTCGGCGGACTCCATCCCGTCCTCCGCCATGCAGGAGGACCATGTGTCCATGGGCTGGTCGGCCGCGCGCAAGCTGCGCACCGCCGTCGACAACCTGAGCCGGGTCATCGCCGTCGAACTGTACGCCGCGACCCGGGCCCTGGAGCTGCGCGAGGGAAGGGCCCCGGCGCCCGCGTCGCAGGCGGCCGTCGAGGCGGTACGGGCGGCGGGGGTGCGCGGTCCCGGTCCTGACCGGTTCCTCGCGCCCGACCTGGCGGCGGCGGACGCGTTGGTGCGCGGCGGGGCGCTCGTCGCCGCGGTGGAGGCGGTCACCGGGCCGCTGCGGTAGCCGGCGCGGCGAGGGCCCGGCGACCGTCCGGGCTCCCGGCGGCACCCCGCGGCGCGTCGGGCGCTGGTCAAAGAAGCGTCAAGCGCGCCTAAAGACCGAGCCGTTCACGGCGTACCGAGTAGCCCACGAAGCCGGCGCCGAGGGCGAGGAGCACGGTGCCGCCGACGACGTACGGCGTGGTGTCGAAGCTGCCGGTGTCGGCCAACTCGACACCGTCCGCAGCGCCGTCCGCCGGGCCGTCCGCGGTCGGCGTGTCCGCCGCGTCCGCCGAGGAAACAGTCCTGGCCTGCTGGGTGATCTGCGCCGCCGGGGACTGCGCTCTCGCCGGGGCGTCCGGCGTGGCGTTCGCGGTCGGGACGAACCACAGGGCGCCCAGCAGGGTGCCCGCGGCGGTGGCGGTCAGCAGCGGACGGCGAGCGGATGACACGGAATATCGATCCCCTTGTGACGCTGGCGAATTGGCCGTGCGGAGCGATGTTAGTGAAAGTCGCGGGTCACAGGAAAGTCACGAGAGGCTTCGGCCGTACGCTCCCGCCATGAGCACTCCAGAGACATCACGTTTTGTGCGCCTTCGCGTGGAGCTGGTCCTCGAAGTGGAGGACGCGGACGCCGTGACCAAGGCCGCCGTGCGCCGGGTCGCCGACGATCCGGAGATGCCGGATGCGGAACGCGCGCACGCCGAGGACGCTGTGACGGAAGACACCGCCGAGGCCCTTGCCTATCTCGTCGATCCCTTCGACCTGGTCAGCAAGGTGCCGGGGGTTGAACTCCAGCAGGCGTCCTGGTCGAGCGAGCGGACCGAGTACGACCCGGATTCGCCGGACTGGGACCTCGACGAGGATGATGGCGGGGGCGACGACGAAGAGGACGGCATCGGCTGAGCGTTCCGGGGGAATTCATGACCCCGGACGGCAACCGCCGTCCGGGGTTTCGTCGTCTCACAGGGCGCACGGACCGATGCTCGCACCACCCCGCTCCGGCGAACGTGGTGCGCCCCACACATCCGAAGGGTGTGGAACGGGACGAAACGGTCGTAGCGTTGAAGGCTCTTAACGGGGTTCTCGGGGTATTCGCGGATCGGCAACGATGGAGAAACGTGTGATTACGGACAGTAAGCGGCGCAAGGGTCTGCTGACCGCGTCCGCTCTGCTCGGTGGTGTGCTGGTGCTCACGGGGTGCTCCGGCGGCGATGCCAAGGCCGAGGGCGGCAAGGACACCTCGCAGGCGAAGGTCGACGAGGCGGCGGCCAAGAAGACGTCCGTGGCCCAGATCGCGATCACACCCAAGGACGGCTCGAACAACGCCTCCATCAACAACTCTGCCGCCGTCACGGTCGCCAAGGGCACCCTGACGAATGTGTCGATGACCACGGCCGACGGCACGGATGTCCAGGGCGAGCTGTCCGCCGACCGGACGAGCTGGAAGCCCAGCGCCCAGCTGGAACGCTCCACCACCTACAAGGTCGCCGCCGAGGCCAAGGACTCCGAGGGCCGCGTCGCCCACGAGAACGCGTCCTTCACCACGGTCTCCCCGGACAACAGCTTCATAGGCAGCTTCACTCCGGAGGACGGCTCCACCGTCGGCGTCGGCATGCCCGTGTCGATCAACTTCGACAAGGCGATCACCAACAAGGCCGCCGTCCAGAAGGGCATCACCGTCACCTCCAGCAGCGGCCAGGAGGTCGCCTGCCACTGGTTCAACGCCAACCGCATGGACTGCCGCCCGCAGGACTACTGGAACGAGAACTCCACCGTCACCCTGAAGCTCGCCCTCGACGGCGTCGAGGGCGCGAGCGGCGTCTACGGCGTGCAGCAGAAGACGGTTTCCTTCCACATCGGCCGCAACCAGATCTCGTACGTCGACGCGCAGACCAAGCAGATGAAGGTCACGCAGGACGGCAAGACCGTCAAGACCATCCCGATCTCCGCCGGTTCGCCCGACAACAAGACCTACGAAGGCATCATGGTGATGTCCGAGAAGTTCAAGGAGACGCGCATGAACGGCGCGACCGTGGGCTTCACCGACGACGACGGCAAGGGCGAGTACGACATCAAGGACGTGCCGCACGCCATCCGCCTCACCAATTCCGGCACCTTCGTGCACGGCAACTACTGGGGCGCGAAGTCCATCTTCGGCGCGGTCAACACCAGCCACGGCTGCGTCGGTCTGTCCGACACCAAGGGAGCCAACGACCCGAACACGGCGGGCTCGTGGTTCTACAGCAACTCGATCATCGGTGACGTCGTGGTCGTCCAGAACACCGGTGACAAGACCGTCGCCCCGGACAACGGCCTCAACGGCTGGAACATGGACTGGGCCCAGTGGAAGGCGGGTTCGGCCGCCTGAGCCGCAGCGCGCCGCCCCACCGCTCGACCGATGCCGCCCCCGGCCCCCGGGGGCGGCATCGCTCGTCTCCGGCCCCGGTCACCGGCGCCGCAAGGACCGGCACAGCCTTCTCATGCGTCTCTTATCCCGGCCTTATGCAGTCATCAGGGTCGGTCCCTAGCTTGCGGGCCATGTTCTTCACCTACCTGAGGCGCGAACTGCGCCGCCGCAGAAAGGCGGCCCTGGTCGTCGCCTCCGGGCTCGCGCTGGGTATCGCGCTCGTCATCGTCGTCACCTCCGTGTCCAACGGCATGGGCAAGGCACAGGACAAGGTCCTCCAGTCGCTCTACGGCCTCGGCACGGACATGACCGTCACCAAGGCGTCGGAACCGAGCACCAGCAGCTCACAGCGCCCGCGCTTCCAGTTCGACGCGCGCGGCGGTGACGACGACTCGACGCAGAGCAGCGACCGGGTCATGGTGCAGGGCTTCACCACGCTGGCCTCCTCGACCGTCTCCGAGGTCGCCGACCAGCAGGGCGTGTCGAGCGCCGTCGGCGGGCTCAGCCTCAACGTGTTCAAGGTCAGCGGCCAGTTCACCCGCGGCCAGTTCCAGCAGGACCAGCAGGGCGGCGGCATGCCGGGCGGCGGCAGCGGCCAGCCGCAGGGCGAGGTCCGCGGCGGCGGCGCCGACTTCGACATCAACCAGTACACGGTCTACGGCACCGACGTCACCCGGACCGGGCTCGGCCCGCTGACCTCCTCGAAGATCACCAGCGGCCGCACCTTCAAGACCACGGAGACCGACGCCAAGGTGGCGGTCGCGGACTCCGCGTACGCCAAGGAGAAGAAGTACAAGGTCGGCAGCACCGTCACCGTCAAGGACGTCAAGTACGAGGTGATCGGCATCGCCACCGCCGACAGCGGTGACTCGGCGGCCAACCTGTACATCCCGCTCAAGCAGGCGCAGACGCTGGCGGACCAGAAGGACAAGGTCACCACCATCTACGTCAAGGCGACCGACTCGCAGCAGATCGACGCCGTCAAGAGCGCCATCCGGAAGAACGTCTCGGGCACCACCGTCACCACCTCCGCCGACCTCGCCAAGACCGTCTCCGGTTCGCTGTCCACCGCCTCCAGCCTCGCCACCAGTGTCGGCAAGTGGCTGTCGATCGCGGTGCTCGTGGCCGCGTTCCTGGTGGCCGGTCTGCTCACCTCCTCCGCCGTGTCGCGGCGTGTGCGCGAGTTCGGCACGCTCAAGGCGCTGGGCTGGACGTCGGGCCGGGTGACCCGGCAGGTGGTCGGCGAGGCCGTCGTCAACGGACTGGTCGGCGGGGCCCTCGGCATCGCGGTCGGCCTCGTGGGTGCCTACGTCGTCACCGCGATCAGCCCGACCCTTGAGGCGCAACTCGGCAGCACCGCCCGCCAGGCGGCCGGCCCGGGCGGCGGCGGGGGCGGCGCCGCCTTCATGGGCGGTCCCGGCCGGCAGACCGCGAAGTCCCTGGAGGTCGCCCTCACCGCGCCGGTCGGCGTCACCACGATCGCCGTGGCGGTCGCCCTGGCCGTCGCCGGCGGACTGATCGCGGGCGCGTTCGGCGGATGGCGGGCGTCGCGGCTGCGTCCCGCGGACGCGTTGCGGCGGGTCGAGTAGGCGTATCGCCGGCCGGCGGCCCGGCCCACCGACCCAACCCTCACACGTATTCCAGGAGTTGTTCCACCCATGTACGAACTCAGAGGCGTCACCAAGCGCTACACGCGCGGCAAGGACACCGTCCACGCCCTCGACGGCGTCGACCTGACCATCGGGGACGGCGACCGGCTCGTCATCCAGGGCCCCACCGGCGGCGGCAAGTCGACGCTGCTCCAGATGCTGGGCGGCCTGGACCGGCCCAGTTCCGGAGAGGTGGTCCTCGACGGCGTCGACCTGGCCAAGCTGCCCGAGGCGCGGCTGACCCGGGTGCGCAGCGAGAACATCGGCTTCGTCTTCCAGTCCTTCAACCTGATCCCGACGCTCACCGCGCAGGAGAACGTCGAGACCGCGCTCGTCCCGCTCGGTGCGAAGACGGCGGACCGGCGCGAACGGGCCGCGCAGGCCCTGAAGTCGGTCGGGCTCGGCGAACGGCTCGCACATCTGCCGTCCGAGATGTCCGGCGGCCAGCAGCAGCGCGTCGCCATCGCCCGCGCGCTCGTCAAGCAGCCGAAGGTGCTGCTCGCCGACGAGCCCACCGGCAACCTCGACGAGGGGATGCGCGACGAGATCATGGATGTGCTCGAACGCATGTGGAAAGAGCACGGGTTGACGTTCATCATGGTCACCCACGATTCCTCGATCGCACGCAAGGCCCCGCGTCTCGCGACCCTTCGCAAGGGAAAGATCACCGTGACGGAGAAAACCGGCGCATGATCGGGCGGAGGCCGTATAGCACCGGGCCCAGGTGTTCAACCGCGCGGTTTCGTAACGGTGTTCCGTCCGCGCCGTAACACTTTCCGGCCGCTCTTCTCACCCTTCTCTCATCGCTTGAGTCCGCTGAACACCCCCCGGCATACTGCGTGTTCCGGGGGGTTGACGCGCATGCGTACGGGATATCCCCCGGCCGGGTGAACGGGGAATTCGCCCGGCACTCCATCTCCCAGGGGGAGTCTTGCGCAGACAAGTGAAAAAAGCGGCGGCGGCCACCGTGGCCACCGCCGCTGCCGTTGCCCTCGCCGCGGGAATGACCACCCCGGCATCGGCGAAGCCCGAGCAGCAGCGCGCGGCCGGCGCCGCCTCCTCGCTCACGGCCAAGCACCGCCTCACCCTGATCACCGGCGACCGGGTCGCCGTGGACGCCAAGGGCCGCATCGTCGGCCTGGACCGTGCCAAGGGACGCGAACACATACCCGTCGAGATCCGCAAGGCCGCGGGGCACACCCTGGTCATACCCGCCGACGCGGCCCGCCTGGTCGCCTCCGGCACGCTGGACCAGCGGCTGTTCGACGTCACCGAACTCAACAAGGCCGCCACCCGCAAGGCGCAGCGCAACGGCCTGAAGGTCATCGTCGGCTACCGCGGCACGGCCACCGCGGCCAAGGCGGACGTCCGTGACGCGGGCACCCTGCGGCACAGCCTGAAGTCCCTCAACGCGGACGCGGTGCAGACCCCGGTCGAGGACACCCCGACGCTGTGGGACGCCGTCACCAACGGCGACCGGTCCGCCTCCGGCATCGCACACGTCTGGCTGGACGGCGTCCGCAAGGCCAGCCTCGACAAGTCCGTGCCGCAGATCGGCGCCCCCACCGCGTGGGCGGCCGGCTACACCGGCAAGGGCGTCAAGATCGCCGTCCTGGACACCGGCGTCGACGCGACCCACCCGGACCTGAAGAACCAGGTCGTCGAGTCCAAGAACTTCACCCCGGCCGCCGACGCCACCGACCACTTCGGCCACGGCACGCACGTCGCCTCCATCGCGGCCGGCACCGGCGCCAAGGCGGGCGGCACCTACAAGGGCGTCGCCCCCGACGCGAAGATCCTCAACGGCAAGGTGCTGGACGACACCGGCTCCGGTGACGACTCCGGCATCCTCGCCGGCATGGAGTGGGCGGCCCAGCAGGGCGCCGACGTCATCAACCTGAGCCTCGGCGGCTACGACACCCCCGAGATCGACCCGCTTGAGGCCGAGGTCAACAAGCTCTCCGCGGACAAGGGCATCCTGTTCGCGATCGCCGCGGGCAACGAGGGCCCCGAGTCGGTCGGTTCGCCGGGCAGCGCGGACGCCGCGCTCACCGTCGGCGCCGTCGACGACAAGGACGCCCTGGCCGACTTCTCCTCCACCGGGCCGCGCAACGGCGACGGCGCCATCAAGCCCGACGTCACCGCGCCCGGCGTCGACATCACCGCCGCCGCGGCCCCGGGCAGCGTCATCGACGAGGAGGTCGGCGAGAAGCCGCCCGGCTACCTGACCATCTCGGGTACGTCGATGGCCACCCCGCACGTCGCGGGCGCCGCCGCGCTCCTCAAGCAGCAGCACCCCGACTGGGGCTACGCCGAACTGAAGGGCGCCCTGACCGGCTCGACCAAGGGCGGCAAGTACACGCCGTTCCAGCAGGGTTCCGGCCGGATCCAGGTCGACAAGGCCATCAAGCAGTCCGTGATCGCCGAACCGGTGTCGGTGAGCTTCGGCACCCAGCAGTGGCCGCACACCGACGACCAGCCGGTCACCAAGCAGCTGACGTACCGCAACCTCGGCGACAAGGACGTCACGCTCGACCTGGCCGCCACCGCCACCAACCCCAAGGGCCAGGCGGCCCCGGCGGGCTTCTTCACGCTCGGCGCGACCAAGGTCACCGTCCCCGCGGGCGGCACGGCCTCCGTCGGCCTCACCGCCGACACCAGGCTGGGCGGCACCCTCGACGGCGCCTACTCGGCATATGTGACGGCGACCGGCGGCGGTCAGAGCGTGCGCACGGCCGCCGCGGTGCAGCGCGAGGTCGAGTCGTACGACGTCACGCTGAAGTTCATCGGGCGCGACGGCAAGCCGGCCCCGTACTACAGCGCCGACCTGACCGGTGTCTCCGGCCTCGCCCAGGACAAGTGGCTCACCCCGTACGACGCCTCCGGCACGGTGAAGGTGCACGCGCCCAAGGGCACGTACATCTTCAACTCCGGGATCTACGCCGACCCGGAGGACGCCGCCAAGGGCCTCGACTGGATCGCACAGCCGAAGCTGAACGTCACCAAGAACCAGACGGTCACGGTGGACGCGCGCAAGGCCAAGCCGGTGGACATCACCGTGCCCGACGCCGCCGCCAAGTCCCAGTTCGCCATGCCCGGGTTCGACGTCGAGGTGGGCGGCAACCTCTACGGCTACGCATGGTTCCTGGACACGTACCAGAACTTCCACGCCGCCGGTCTCGGCCCGCAGCTCACCGACGGCTCGCTGTACCAGCAGTGGGACGGGCACTGGAGCAAGGGCGCCAAGGAGCAGTACGACATCACCCGCGGCGCCTCCGTCAAGCAGCTCGCCACCGGCTACACCAAGCACTACAAGGCGTCCGAACTGGCCACGGTGAAGGTCGCCATGGGCGCGGCGGCGAGCGGCAAGAAGGGCGTGATCGGCGCGGTCGGCTGGCTGCCGGGCGGTTCCGGCGCCTCCTCCATCGGCCTCCCGCAGTCCGCCCCCGGCACCCGCACCCTGCACCTGTCCGCGCAGGGCGGCGTGCAGTGGCAGCTGGACTTCGAGCAGCAGAGCGGCCTCGACGAGGAGGGCTTCCCGGTCTCCGAGGCGTTCTACACACTGGGCGCGCCGCAGACCTTCAAGGCCGGCCAGAGCTACTCGAAGACCGTCAACAAGGCGGTGTTCGGGCCGCACCTCAACACCGAGTTCGGCCTGTTCCGCGAAGGCAACCAGATCTACGGCTCGCTGCCGCTGTTCACGGACGGCGCCAAGAACGCCGGCTCCTCGAACTTCACCTCGGTGACCACGAGCCTGTACCGGGGCAGCACCAAGGTGGGCTCCAACGACGACCCGCTCTTCGGCGAGAAGGTCTTCAAGGTGCCCTCCGGTGACGCCCAGTACAAGCTGACCACCTCGGTGAAGCGGAGCGTCAAGGTCGCCGCCGCCTCCACGCGGATCGACGCGAGCTGGACCTTCCGCTCGAAGAAGCCGACCGGCGGCACGGTCGCCAAGCTCCCGGCATCCACCGTCCGCTTCAACGCCAAGACCGGCCTCGACAGCCGGGTCACGGCCGGCCAGAAGGCCACCTTCCCGGTCACCGTCGAGGGCGCCGCCGCAGGCCGCAACCTGAAGTCCCTCACGGTGTACGTGTCGTACGACTACGGCCAGACCTGGAAGAAGGCCGACGTCAAGCACGGCAAGATCACCGTGAAGAACCCGGCCAAGGGGAAGGCCATCTCCTTCCACGCCAAGATCGCCGACAAGAAGGGCAACAAGTCGACGATCTCCATCTACAACGCGTACTACGCCAAGTAGCCGCCGAGTAACCGCACCCACCAGGGGCATGACGGACCCGGTCCGTCATGCCCCTGCGTGGTGTCACGGCGACGACGGCACGCGGGCGGCGTCCCGGCCCCAGCTGGCCAGCAGGCGCAGCCCGTCCGCCGAGGCGGAACCCGGCTCCGCGTGGTAGGCGACCACCGACTGGTCGCCGTCGCCGGGCACCTTGAACGTCTCGAAATTCAGCGACAGCTCCCCGACCAGCGGATGGTGCAGCCGCTTGACGCCATGGGTCTTCTCCTGGACGTCGTGCCTCGCCCACAGCCCCCGGAACTCCGCGCTCTTCACGGACAGCTCGCCGACCAGTGCGGACAGCCGCGGATCGTCGGGATAGCAGCCCGCGTCCATGCGCAGGGTGCACACGATGTCGATCGCCTTCTGCTCCCAGTCGACGAACAGATCCCGGTACTCGGGCCGCAGGAACACCAGCCGGGCCCAGTTGCGCTCGCCCGCCGGCAGCTCCGCCCAGTCGCCGAAGACCGCCGCCGCCATCCGGTTCCACGCCAGGATCTCCGAGCGCCGCCCCACCACATACGCCGGTACGCCGTCCATCATGTCCAGCAGCTGCGTCAGCGCGGGCCGCACCTGCTGGGCCCGCCCCAGCGCCTTCTTCTTGTGCTGCTTCCCCTTGGCGAGATGCGTCAGATGCGCCTGCTCGGCGTCGTCCAGCCGCAGCGCCCGGGCGATCGCGTCCAGCACCTCGGCCGAGACGTTCCGTCCGTTGCCCTGCTCCAGCCGCGTGTAGTACGCCACCGACACCCCGGCCAGCTGCGCCAGTTCCTCGCGGCGCAGTCCGGGCACCCGGCGGTGCCGGCCGAAGTCCGGCAGCCCCACGTCCTGCGGCTTCAGCCGGGCCCGCCTGGTGCGCAGGAACTCGCTCAGCTCGGCGCGCCGGTCCAGCGGACGGCCTGCGGATTCGGGCTGTTCGTCCATGGCCCCAGTATCGGCGCTCTTCCATGGTCGTACGCACCCGTTCCTGTCCCCGCCAGTGGTAGGCACGCCGGTCGTACGCAGAAGCGTGACCTGGGCGGACGTCCGCCGGTGCGGCACGCTGGACGTCGTGCCCGGTCGGAAGGCAGCCGGGCACCACCCCCTGCTAGGAGAAACAACGGCATGACCACTGTTGCTGCGTACGCCGCGCCCGCCGCCAAGGCCCCCCTGGAGCGGACCACGATCGAACGGCGCGCGGTCGGTGAGTTCGACGTCCTGATCGACGTCAAGTTCGCCGGTATCTGCCACTCCGACATCCACCAGGCCACCGAGGGCTGGGGCACCGCGATCTTCCCGATGGTGCCCGGCCACGAGATCGCCGGTGTCGTCTCCGAGGTCGGCCCCGGCGTCACCAAGTACGCCGTCGGCGACCGCGTGGGCGTCGGCTGCATGGTCGACTCGTGTCGCGAATGCGACAACTGCAAGGCCGGCCTGCAGCAGTACTGCGTCAAGGGCCCGACCTGGACGTACAACGGCATCGGCAAGGACGGCGAGCCCACCTACGGCGGCTACTCGGAGAAGATCGTGGTCGACGAGGGCTACGTCGTCCGCATCCCCGACGGCCTCGCCCTGGACGTGGCCGCGCCCCTGCTGTGCGCGGGCATCACCACCTACTCCCCGCTCAAGTACTGGAACGTCGGCCCCGGCAAGAAGGTCGCCGTCGTCGGCTTCGGCGGTCTCGGCCACATGGGCGTCAAGATCGCGCACGCGCTGGGCGCGGAGGTCACCGTCCTCTCCCAGTCCCTGCGCAAGCAGGACGACGGCCGCCGGCTCGGCGCCGACCAGTACCACGCCACCAGCGACCCGGAGACCTTCGAGAAGCTGAAGGGCACCTTCGACGTCATCCTGAACACCGTCTCCGCGCCGTTCGACTTCGCCCCGTTCCTGGCCCTGCTGCGCACCGGCGGCGCGATGGTGAACGTCGGCCTGCCCGAGGAGCCCGTCGAGATCACGCTGTCCTCGCTGTTCGGCAACCGCCGCTCGGTGACCAGTTCCAACATCGGCGGCATCCCGGAGACCCAGGAGATGCTCGACTTCTGCGCCGAGCACGGCCTGGGCGCCGAGATCGAACTGATCCGCGCCGACGAGATCAACGAGGCGTACGCGCGCGTCCTGGCCAGCGATGTCCGCTACCGGTTCGTGATCGACACCACCACCATCTGACCGGCCCGGTCCGGGTACGGGAGGCAGCCCCCGGCGCTAACTAAAGCAAGCCTTGCCTTGGTTGGTGCCGGGGTATGTTGGTGGTGAGGAGGTCCCTACGATGACCGTGAACTTGAACCACACCATCGTCGCCGCCCGGGACAAGCAGGCCTCGGCCCAGTTCCTCGCCGACATCCTGGGGCTCCGAGTCAGCCCGGACTTCGGTCCGTTCACGCCCGTCGAGATACCCAACGGCGTGACGCTCGACTTCATGGAGACGACCGACGACACCATCACCCGGCAGCACTACGCCTTCCTCGTCTCCGAGGAGGACTTCGACGCGATCTTCGCCCGCATCGAGGACGCCGGGCTCACCTTCTGGGCCGACCCGGCGCACCGCCGCCCCGGGCAGATCAACACCAACGACGGCGGTCGCGGGACGTACTTCGAGGACCCCAGCGGCCACAACCTGGAGATTCTCACGCGGCCGTACGGCAGCGGAGGCTGAACCGGGAAGCCGTACGTCAGCGGAGGCTGCGCCGCGAAGGAGAAAACCGCGAAGAGGTAACCCGAAGAAAACGGGACGGCGCTGTGGCAATCCCCCGCCGGGGCGGTTCACAGCGGCAGGAGGGGCCCGCAGGAGGACACCCTGGGCGGCCACGTCGTACCGCCGCTGCGGGCGGCCGGCCACGAGGTGCGGATCCTCACCCGCAGGCCTGAGCCGTCCGCGGATCTGCCGGCCGACGAGGGAGTCGAGGCGGCGGTGGCAGGGCTCGGACGGCGCTGCACCTGGCGGGTGGCCCCAAGGGCGACGACGCGGCGCCCCGCGCCCTGGTGCGGGCCGCGCCCGGTGGTCGGCGTGCACCACCTCGTGGGATCCGGGCCGCGCCGATGTGCGTCGTCAGATCGTGGTCGCGGTCGCCGCGTTCACCGTGGCCGTTCGCCGGCAGCGCAGAGACGATTGCGCCCCACCGCAGGACACGACGGCAATTCCGGGCCGCGGGCGGTCAGTTCGGCAACGACGCCGGGCTGCCGCCGTTCGCCTCGAACCCCGCCACCGCAAGCGCCCGGTAGACGGCGAACTCCGCGGCCGGATCGGCGGACAGCGTCCACGGCAGCGCGCCGACATGCCCGTCCACATGCACCAGCTCGTTCATGGCCTCCGCCCAGCGCTCGGCGCGGACCAGGAAGAAGACCAGCAGGTGGCGCACGTGGGCCAGCATCGGGTCGTCGGGGCGGGCCGCGTGCACCGCGTACAGCGCGCCGTGCATCGCCTTCGTGACGACCTCGCTCTGATAGAAGCCGCTGACCAGGTTCACCTCGGGAAGATGCTCGAAGACCGCGAACAGGGGCATGGCGGCCAGCAGCGAGCCCTGCGGGGCACGGGCCGCGGCGGCCTCGGCGAAGGAGTACGCCAGCTCACGCGAGCCGTGCCACTTCTCGCACCAGTAGTGCAGGGCCGCGAGATGGGCGCCCATGTGGGTCGGGGCGCGGTCCAGGATCTTCAGCCACAGCTGCTCGAACTCCTCCCGCGGATACGCCAGTCCGCGGGCCACCGACAGCTCGATGATGTACGGGATCGGGTCGCCGGGCGCCAGCAGGGCCGCCTGCCCGCAGGCGTCCCTGGCCTCCTCCATGATGATCCGGAAGTCGTCCGTGCCCCGAGTGGACGTACGCCACGCCTGCTGCACCAGGAACTCCGCGTGCACCGCGGCGCCGCCCGCGTCCTTGGGCTGCTCGGCCCGCCACACCCGCAGCCACTGGCCGCCCGGCGTCTCGCTGACCCCGCCGGGCCGCCGCTGCAACTCCAGCGCCGCCGCGCCCGCGAAGGCCTGCACGCGCTGCCAGCGCAGCTCGCCCGCCGCCTCGGTGCCGGCCAGCAGCTGGGAGGCCGCCCGGTAGTCCTGGGTGCGCTGCACCAGGTCGAGGACGTCCAGGAGATCCTGGTCGGGGCCGGGCATCCGGATGTCCAGGTCCTCCTCGCGCACGAAGCCGTAGTTCGCCGGGTCCGCCGCGTCCGGGTGGTCCGGTGAGACGCGCTCGATCACCCCACGCCTGCGCCGCAGGAGCGGGAGCACCACGAAGCTCAGCAAGAGCAGCGCCATCAGGACCCAGAGAATCGCCATGCCTCAAGCGAACCAGACCCCCCCGACAATTGGCCAACCCGCCCTCCACCTCCGCCACGCCGTACAGCTCCGGGCGCCCTTCGGCTGCCGCCGCCCGCGGCGGGGATCTACGATCTGCGGCTCACCGTCTGCTGCCGCCGCCCGGCGGCCCGCGGCGGCCCGCGGCGCCCCGGACACCACCGCCCCCCGCTGCCCTGCTGACTGCCGTGTGCGGCCTTCGGTGTGCGCCTTGTGATTGCCGCCC
>NZ_JBIALO010000001.1:320590-477977 GCF_042873595.1 Streptomyces sp. NPDC004629
GCGACTTGACGACGGGCGCCCGCGGCCCGGGGGTCTGCGGCTCACCGTCTGCTGCCGCCGCCCCGGCGGCCGACGGCGCCCCGGACACCACCGCCTCCCGCTGCCCTGCTGACTGCCGTGTGCGGCGTTCGGTGTGCGCCTTGCGGTTGCCGCCCGCGACTTGACGACGGGCGCCCGCGGCCCGGGGGTCTGCGGCTCACCGTCTGCTGCCGCCGCCCCGGCGGCCGACGGCGCCCCGGACACCACCGCCCCCCGCTGCCCACCCTGGTTGCCTGCGCCTTGCCGCCTACGGTCTGCTGCCGCCGACCTGCGGTTTCCCGCCTCCCGCTCGCTGCCGACCGTCCGCCTGTTTCCGGCCGCACGGGTCTGCGGCCCGCGGTTTCGCCGGCTGCCGCCCGTCGGCTGCCGCCCGCCTGTCTGCTGCCACTGGTCTGCGGCCCGCGGTTTCGCCGGAGGCCGTCGTCGTCTGCCGCTCGCGGCTGGTCGTCTGCGGTCGGTTGCCGGCGTCCGCCGCTCGCGGCCCGCGCCTGCCACCTGCCGTCTGCCCGCCTACGGACTGGCGGTCTGCTGCCTGCCGCCTGCCGGGGTGAGTCCGGTCGTCGCCTGGCGCTGGCGCGGCTGATGATGCCGTTCAGGTGTCACTGGTCTGTGGAACTGTCACCGGCCACCCGCGGTCCCGGCGCCGGTGTCCTGGCTTCCGCGGTCCTTCGTGCCGTCTGCGCGTCGCCGTTCGTGGCTGTCCCGCGTCGCAGGCGATCGGTTGCTAGGGAAAACCCTTCTGTTCCGGTGGGGGCGAGGCGTGGGCCGGTGGCGGCGGCGCGGGCGCACTACGCTCGGGAACCATGACCGACAGGCACATCAGTCAGCACTTCGAGACCCTCGCGATCCACGCGGGCAACACCGCCGACCCCCTGACCGGCGCGGTCGTCCCGCCGATCTACCAGGTCTCGACCTACAAGCAGGACGGCGTGGGCGGGCTGCGCGGCGGCTACGAGTACAGCCGCAGCGCCAACCCCACCAGGACCGCCCTGGAGGAGAACCTCGCCGCGCTGGAGGGCGGTCGCCGCGGCCTCGCCTTCGCGTCCGGCCTGGCCGCCGAGGACGCCCTGCTGCGTACGCTGCTCACCCCCGGCGACCACGTGGTCATCCCCAACGACGCGTACGGCGGTACGTTCCGCCTCTTCGCGAAGGTCGTCGCCCGCTGGGGGGTGGAATGGTCCGTCGCCGACACCAGCGATCCGTCGGCCGTACGAGCCGCCCTCACCCCGAAGACCAAGGTCGTCTGGGCGGAGACCCCCTCCAACCCGCTGCTCGGCATCACCGACATCGCCGCCGTCGCCCAGATCGCCCACGACGCGGGCGCACGGCTCGTCGTGGACAACACCTTCGCCACCCCCTACCTCCAGCAGCCGCTCGCGCTCGGTGCCGACGTGGTGGTGCACTCGCTCACCAAGTACATGGGCGGCCACTCGGACGTCGTCGGCGGCGCGCTGATCGTGGCCGACGAGGGACTCGGCGAGGAACTCGCGTTCCACCAGAACGCGATGGGCGCGGTCGCCGGCCCCTTCGACTCCTGGCTGGTGCTGCGCGGCACCAAGACGCTCGCGGTGCGCATGGAGCGGCACAGCGAGAACGCCACGAGGATCGCCGACATGCTCGGCCGGCACGCGCGCGTGACGCGTGTCCTGTACCCCGGTCTGCCGGACCACCCCGGTCACGAGGTCGCCGCCAAGCAGATGAGGGCGTTCGGCGGCATGGTCTCCTTCCAGGTCGAGGGCGGCGAGGAGGCGGCCGTCGAGGTCTGCAACCGCGCCAAGGTGTTCACGCTCGGCGAGTCCCTGGGCGGAGTCGAGTCGCTGATCGAGCACCCCGGCCGGATGACGCATGCCTCCGCGGCCGGCTCGGCCCTGGAGGTCCCGGCCGACCTGGTACGCCTCTCCGTGGGCATCGAGAACGTCGACGACCTCCTGGAAGACCTCCAGCAGGCGCTGGGCTAGAGCGCGCTCACCAGTCGGTCAGCGGTGGAGTCGTCCGGGACGGCGGCTCCACCCAGGGACGCGCCGTCGCCGCCCAGACGGTGAAGGCGACGGCCGCCGCCAGCAGGACCAGCCACAGCAGGCGCCGGGCGGCCGTCCTGCGCCGCAGCATGCGGCTCCCACGCCGTACGACCTCCGTGTGCAGGTCCGGCGGCACCCTGGGCGGCGGCGTCCGCTCCATGATCCGCCGTGCGGCGGCCTCCCGCTCGGGCCGGTTCACCCGCGCCTCCCCACGCTCGCCCGCCTCATGACGGCGCCACCTTCGCGACGGCCGCCGCCGCGCCCTCCCGCGGCGGGTGCCAGCAGCGTGGTCATGGCCCGTTCGCTGATCGCGCGGACCCGTTCCGCCGGCAGGCCGAGCAGGGCCGCCGCCTGTTCCTCGGCGACGCCCTCGTACAACCTCAGGACGAGGATCAGACGCTCCTGGGGGCCGAGCACGGCCACCGGGCTCGTGGGATGCGGGCGGGCCCGCCCGAAGCTGCCGTACCGGTGCCAGGCCGAGCGCGCGAAACGCGTGGCGAGCTGCTGGCGGGCACGGTCGTAGGGATCTTCGCCGCGCAGCCGGTCCCAGCATGCGTACGTGTGCGCCAGCGCCAGGGTCAGCAGGCGCCGCGCGCGTGGATTGTCGTCGGGCGCCTCGGCGGTGAGCAGCGTCGCGGCATGCAGCAACCGCCCCGCCGCGCCCGCGACGAACGCCTCGAACTCCCGGGCCCGGCGGGCGCCCTGGGACGCCTGCCGATCTCGCACCGCGCCTCCCCCTTGGCGGGGTCCCGTTCGGTACGCCGGGATTCGGCATCCGGTACGCCGCGGGACCCCGGTCTCATATGAGGACAGCGACGGCCCAAGGTCAAGACTCCGGCGTCAGGAGGTCTCCGAAGTCTCCGCAGCCGGCACGCCGGACGTCGTCATCCGGGCGGACAGCGCACCGTTGAAGCGCGTCAGGAGCGCGCAGAACGTCTCGCGCTCCTCCGGAGCCCAGTCGTGTGTCAGCTCGGCCATCAACTGACGCCTCGACGAGCGCACCTCCTCCAGCCGGGACGCCCCGCGCGGCGACAGCTGGAGCACCACCGCCCGTCCGTCCTCGGGGTGCGAGGTCCGCTTGACGAGCCCGGTGTCGACCAGCGGAGCCACCTGCCGGGTCACCGTGGACGAGTCGATCCCCATGCTCGCGGCGAGCGCCTTGACGCCCATCGGGCCTTCCTGGTCGAGGCGGTTGAGCAGCAGATACGCGGCGCGGTCCATGGAGTTGCGCACCTGCCCGACACCGCCGAGGCGGGTCTGCTCCGCGCGGCGGGCGAACACCGCCACCTGGTGCTGGAGCGTGTCGAGAAGACCGGTGTCACCGACGGTCGTCATGTCCATCGACATTTCAGGTGTTGTGGGCATGGCCGGGGGCTCACTTCATGAGGGCTGCTGGGATGGGGGACAGGGTACGCGGCCGGGGGGTGGACCGTACCGGCCCTGCACAAACCGGTCTCGGAGCTTGGTCACTCCGGCTTTGCGCGGCTGTGAACTGCGAGACTTGGGTCATGAACCACAGCACGGCCCACTCCCCGCGTCCCGTCACCCTCGACGACGTACGCGGTGCCCAGAAGATGCTCTCGGGTGTGGCGCGGGTGACCGCGATGGAGGGGAGCAGGCACCTGTCCCAGATGGTGGGGGCGTCGGTGCAGCTCAAGTGCGAGAACCTGCAGCGGACGGGATCGTTCAAGCTGCGCGGCGCGTACGTGCGGATCGCCGGGCTGCTGCCGGAGGAGCGCGCCGCCGGTGTGGTGGCGGCGAGCGCGGGCAACCACGCCCAGGGCGTCGCGCTGGCCTCGTCGCTGCTCGGCGTGCACGCCACCGTGTTCATGCCGAAGGGCGCCCCGCTGCCGAAGATCAGCGCCACCCGGGAGTACGGGGCGGAGGTGCGCCTGCACGGCCAGGTGGTCGACGAGACGCTGGCCGCGGCGCAGGAGTACGCGGAGCGGACCGGCGCCGTGTTCATCCACCCCTTCGACCACCCCGACGTCATCGCGGGCCAGGGCACGGTCGGGCTGGAGATCCTGGAGCAGTGCCCCGAGGTGGGCACGATCGTCGTCGGCATGGGCGGCGGCGGGCTCGCGGCCGGCATCGCGGTCGCGGTGAAGGCGCTGCGGCCGCAGGTGCGGATCGTCGGGGTGCAGGCGGAGGGCTCGGCGGCGTATCCGCCCTCGCTCGCGGCCGGGCGTCCGGTGGCGATCCAGCACCCGGCGACGATGGCGGACGGCATCAAGGTGGGGCGGCCCGGGGACGTGCCCTTCCGGATCGTCGCCGAGTCGGTGGACGAGGTCCGCACGGTCACCGAGGACCAGCTGTCGGCGGCGCTGCTGCTGTGCCTGGAGCGGGCCAAGCTGGTCGTCGAGCCGGCCGGGGCGAGCCCGGTCGCCGCGCTGCTGGGTGAGCCCCACGCCTTCGCCGGGCCGGTCGTCGCCGTGCTGTCCGGGGGCAATGTCGACCCGGTGCTGCTCCAGCGGGTGCTGCGGCACGGCATGGCCGCACAGGGCCGCTACCTGGCCGTACGACTGCGGCTGACGGACCGGCCGGGCGCCCTCGCGACGCTCCTGGGGGTGTTGTCAGTGGTGGACGCTAACGTGCTCGACGTGAGTCACGTACGGACCGATCCGCGGCTCGGGCTCACGGAGGCGGAGGTGGAGCTGCACCTGGAGACGATGGGGCCGGCGCACTGCGTCGAGGTCGGCCAGGCCCTGCGCGAGTCGGGTTACACCGTCATCGACTGAGACGGCGCCGACCGCGCGCCGGGACCTGACGCCCAGGTCAGGGACGTCCGTGTCACCCGTTCGGGGAAATCCCATTGAGGGACGCGATACATCGCGTTATGGTGTGTCGCACCTCTCGGCAACGCGCTCGCAGCTCCCCTCACCCATCTCCAGAACCCGCAGGCAACTCCTACGACGACGTGGAGACACACATGCCAGGCGCCATCTATGCCGAAGGTCTGGTCAAGACCTTCGGCGACGTACGGGCACTGGACGGCGTCGACCTCGATGTCCCCGAGGGCACGGTCCTCGGCCTGCTCGGGCCGAACGGCGCGGGCAAGACGACGAGCGTCCGCTGTCTGACGACTCTGCTGCGCCCCGACAGCGGCAAGGCCGTCGTCGCGGGCGTGGACGTCCTCAAGCATCCCGACACCGTGCGCCGCTCTATCGGCCTGTCCGGCCAGTTCGCGGCGGTCGACGAGTACCTCACCGGCCGCGAGAACCTGCAGATGGTCGGTCAGCTCTACCAGATGAGGGCGAAGGCGGCCAAGGCCCGCGCCGCCGAACTGCTGGAGCAGTTCCACCTCACGGAGGCCGCCGACCGGCCCACGAAGACCTACTCCGGAGGCATGCGCCGCCGGCTCGACCTCGCGGCGGCCCTCGTGGTGTCGCCGCCCGTGATGTTCATGGACGAGCCGACGACCGGCCTCGACCCGCGCAACCGCCAGCAGCTGTGGGAGGTCATCAAACAGCTGGTCTCCGGCGGTACGACGCTGCTGCTCACCACCCAGTACCTCGAAGAGGCCGACCACCTCGCCCATGAGATCGCGGTCGTCGACCACGGCCGGGTCATCGCCAAGGGCACCTCCGACCAGCTCAAGGCCCGCACCGGCGGCGAGCGCGTCGAAGTCGTGGTGCACGAGCGGGAGCACATCACGACCGCCGCCGAGGTGCTGACCGGCTTCGGCAAGGGCGACACCACGGTCGAGGAGCACACCCGCAAGCTCACCGTGCCCGTCACCGGCGGCGCCAAGCTGCTCGCCGAGGTGATCCGCGAACTGGACACCCGTGGCATCGAGATGGACGACATCGGTCTGCGCCGCCCCACCCTCGACGACGTCTTCCTGTCCCTGACGGGACACCTGGCCGAGACCACGGACGAGGCAGACGAGGCGGACGAGGCGGACCCCACGGACGGCGGCCGGACAAGCCGCAAGGACACCCGCAAGGAGACCACGAAGTGAGCGCCGCCACCGACACCGCGCCGACCACGGCGCCCGGCAACCCCTTCGGCCAGTCCGTCCGCGACTCGCTGATCGTCGCCAAGCGGAACCTGATCCGCATGACCAGGATTCCCGAGATGATTCTCTTCGGGCTGATCCAGCCGGTGATGTTCGTGGTGCTCTTCACGTACGTCTTCGGCGGCTCGATGAAGATCGGCGACAGCACCGACCCCGACGTCTACAAGAACTTCCTCATGGCGGGCATCTTCGCCCAGACCGTCACGTTCGCCACCGCGGGCGCGGGTGCCGGCATCGCTGACGACATGCACAAGGGACTCATCGACCGGTTCCGCTCGTTGCCGATGGCACGCGGTGCGGTGCTGACCGGGCGTACCGTCGCGGATCTCGTGCAGACCGCCCTGACGCTGGCCGTGCTGGCGATAGTGGCGCTGCTCGTGGGCTGGCGCCCCGGCTTCGCGGACTCGACCAACGTCGGAAAGGTGCTGGGCGGCTTCGGCCTGCTGCTTCTCCTGGGATACGCCTTCACCTGGATCGGCGCGCTCATCGGACTGTCCGTGCGCACTCCGGAGGCGGCGACCTCGGGAGGTCTGATCTGGCTGTTCCCCGTGACGTTCATCTCGAACGCGTTCGTGGACTCCAGCCAGATGACCCCGTGGCTGCGGCACATCGCCGAGTGGAACCCGTTCAGCGCGATCGTCCAGGCATGCCGTCAGCTCTTCGGCGACCCCGGAGTGTCCGCGTCGGGCGCCTGGCCCATGCAGCACCCGGTGTGGGCCTCGCTGATCTACTCGATACTGATCATCGTCGTCTTCCGCACCCTCGCGGTGCGCAAGTACCGCTCCGCGACCGCCTGACGGGCGGCGGCCGCACGGGGGTCGGCCACCGCCCGGCAGGGCGCGGCCCCCGGTGTCGAGGGACGCCGGGGGCCGCGGCCGGGAACAGCCGGTCGGGATCAGCCCGAGTAGGGCTCGGCCTTGAGGATCTTCACCGAGGCCTTCTTGCCGTTGGGCAGCTCGTACTCCGCGTCCTCGCCCACCTTGTGGCCGATCACGCCGGAACCCAGCGGGGACTGCGGGGAGTACGTCTCGATGTCGGCGCTCGCGTACTCACGGGAGGCGAGCAGGAACGTCAGCGTGTCGTCCTCGTCGCCGTCGAAGGCGATCGTCACCACCATGCCGGGGGCGACCGCACCGTCCGCCGATACGGGAGCCTCGCCGACCTTGGCGTTCTCCAGGAGCTGGGTCAGCTGGCGCACCCGGAGCTCCTGCTTGCCCTGCTCCTCCTTGGCCGCGTGATACCCGCCGTTCTCCCGCAGGTCGCCCTCCTCGCGCGCGGCCGCGATCTTGGCGGCGATCTCCGTGCGCGCAGGACCAGACAGGTACTCCAGCTCGGCCCTGAGCTGGTTGTACGCCTCCTGGGTCAGCCAGGTGACGTTCTCGCTGGTCTGGGTCACAGGTGCTCCTCGTCGGTACTGGGAATACAAAGCATCGCCCTACCCAGAAGAATGTTCCTTCACGGATGGGCGAAACCACGAGCCTAACAATTCAACGACAGAAGGGGGAGGACATAAGCCGTCAGAATCGTGTCGGCGCAGGTCAGGGCCTGTGCGACACGGAGGACTTCACTGGGCGTGGCAGCCCAGCAGCTGGGCCGTGGTACCCCGGGAGGTTGTACGCAGCGTGACGACTTTGTCGATGCGGGTGGCCGAGCCGCTGAAGCGGAAGTCCGCCCGGCCCACCTCGGCGCCGTCGGCGGCCTGCGAGCGCACGGTGCAGTAGCCGTCGGTCCCGGCGTCCTTGTGGACCTCCAGATGCACCTCGACCGCGTCGTCCGCGGCCTTGAAGGTGATCACCTGGGCGCTGATCTCGCTCTGCGCGACGTAGTGGTAGGCGAAGTAACCGACCAGTGCGAGCAGGGCCGCGCCGAGCGCCACGCCGATGATCTTGAGCTTGTGATCGGCGCGCTCGTCCGACGAACGCCCGTACCGGCCCTCGGGCAGCCGCGTGCTCGCCGTGCTCATGCTCGTCCTCTCGGCAGGAATCGGACGGGAGTCCCGAAAGGGCCCCGGACCGGACCGTGGAATTATTCGCCCCCCGATTCGGTCACTATAGAAGCCGCCCGCGTGCCACCAGACCGCAACCCCTCTGAGACGTCGCCGCGGCACGGCACTATTGGATTGCACCCGAAGACCCGGGCGCCGACCTACCGAGGATTGAGTCTTGACTGACCAGCTGCGACTGATGGCCGTTCACGCGCACCCCGACGACGAGTCGAGCAAGGGCGCGGCCACCATGGCGAAGTACGTGTCGGAGGGGGTGGACGTGCTGGTCGTGACCTGCACGGGCGGAGAGCGCGGCTCCATCCTCAATCCGAAGCTGCAGGGTGACACCTATATCGAGGAGCACATTCACGAGGTACGCAAGAAGGAGATGGACGAGGCCCGCGAGATCCTCGGCGTCAAGCAGGAGTGGCTCGGCTTCGTCGACTCCGGGCTGCCCGAGGGCGATCCGCTGCCGCCGCTGCCCGAGGGCTGCTTCGCCCTGGAGGACGTCGACAAGGCGGCCGGCGAGCTGGTGAAGCAGATCCGCTCCTTCCGTCCCCAGGTGATCACCACCTACGACGAGAACGGCGGCTACCCGCACCCCGACCACATCATGACCCACAAGATCACGATGGTGGCCTTCGAGGGCGCGGCGGACGCCGAGAAGTACCCGGAGGGCGAGTTCGGGCCGGTCTTCCAGCCGGCCAAGCTCTACTACAACCAGGGCTTCAACCGGCCGCGCACCGAGGCGCTGCACCAGGCGATGCTGGACCGCGGCCTGGAGTCGCCGTACGGGGACTGGCTCAAGCGCTGGTCGGAGATCGAGCGTGTCGAGCGCACGCTCACCACGCACGTTCCGTGTGCCGACTTCTTCGAGATCCGCGACAAGGCGCTGATCGCCCACGCCACGCAGATCGACCCGGACGGCGGCTGGTTCCGGGTGCCGATGGAGCTGCAGAAGGCGGTCTGGCCGACGGAGGAGTACGAGCTGGCGAAGTCCCTCGTCGACACCTCCCTCCCCGAGGACGACCTCTTTGCGGGCATCCGCGACAATGCCTGACATGAGCTTGAGCCTGGCACTGACGCAGTTCGTCCCTCTCGCCAAGGAGGTCGACGAGAACAAGGTCACCCCCGGCGTCCTCGGCTTCATCGTCTTCGCGGTGATGGCCCTGGCGGTCTGGGGGCTTATGAAGTCGATGAACAAGCGCATGCAGAAGGTCGACTTCGAGGAGGCCCCGGACCCCAAGGCCCAGTCCGGAGCACCACCGGCGTCCCCGACCCCCCACCGCAACTGACCGCCTACCCGCCACCACCGCCCGGCCCCAGCGGCAGGCCCGGTGCTTGTCGTGCGGTCGGCGCGGGTAGCCCGCCGCTCACCGGAGGGCGGGTGGTTCTGCCCGGGTGGGCGCTCACCGCGCGGCCGGTGCGACAGCCCGCGCTCACCGCGGGGCCGGTCCCGTCCGGCGGGCGGCGCCATTGTGGCCGACACGGGCGGGCTCGGCGCTTGCCGTTCGGGTCGCTGCGGGTAGCCGGGCGCTCACCATGTGGTCGGCCCCTGCTCACCGCGGGGCGGGTTCCGCATGGCGGACGCTCACGGCGCAGCAGGCGCCGGCTGGCCCGCGCCCATCGCCCGGCCCCCGGCGGCAGGCCCGCTGCTCATCGTGGGGCGGGTTCCATGGCGGACGCTCACGGCGCAGCAGGTGCCGGCTGGCCCGCGCCCATCGCCCGGTCGCCGGCGGCAGGCCCGCTGCTCATCGTGGGGCGGGTTCCGCATGGGTGGACGCTCACGGCGCAGCAGGTGCCGGCTGGCCCGCGCCCATACCCCGGTCGCCGGCGGCAGGCCCGCTGCTCATCGCGGGGCCGGATTCGTCCGGTCGGCGCGATCGCGCGGTTCCCAGCGGCAGGCCCCGTCCTCACCGCACGGTCGCCGGCGGCAGGCCCGTGCTCAGCGTAGGGGCCGGTTCTGCCTGGTCGGCGTCATCGGGCGGTGGTCAGCGTGCTGTGGGGATGGGTACGCCCATGACCTCGCGGGCGTGGCGGTTGGGGACCATGCCCAGGCGCCAGGCCTGCCAGCCCGCCTCCAGTTGCACGCCGCGCTCCAGCAGCAGCCCGTACGCCGCCAGATAACCGGCCAGCTTGCCGTCCCTGGTGGCATGCGGGGCACGGCCCAGCTGGGCGAGTTCCTCCTGGGCCACCGCCGTGCCGACCTCCACACCACCGGGGGCGGCGTAGGGGAGCAGGGTGCAGCGCAGGAAACGGGCCCAGTCCTCGCCACGCTGGTCGCCGTACGAGGTGAACAATCCGATCGCCTCGTCGCACAGGGCCAGCGCCTGCTGGGTGCGGGCGTTGCCCGCGTCCACGACCGCCAGTTCCAGGCAGGTCCACGCCTCGCCATGGGTGACGCCGATGCGCTGGAAGTCGGCGCGGGCGTCCACCAGCAGCTGGCGGGCGAACCCGGAGTTGCGCAGCGAGCCGGTCCGGGCGGCGCGCTGATCCCGGGTGACGCGGGCCGAATGGTGGCGCGCGCAGGCCAGGCCGTAGACGTCCCGCATCCGGGAGAACATCGTGCGCGACCGCTCCAGCTCGCGTACGGCGCGGTCCAGGTCGCCCGTCTCCTCCAGCGCCTGCCCGAGGTAGTAGACCGTCCATGCCTCGCCGCGCGCGTCCTCGTTGTCCCGGTGCCGGGCGGCGGCCCGCCGCAGCGCCTCGGCCGCCTGGGAGGCGTCGCCGTCGACGAGCCGGGCCCGGGCCAGCTGGGTGAGGGCCCACGCCTCGCCGCGGGCGTCCCGGGTACGGCCGTAACGGTCGAGGGCCGCCTGCAACTCCCGCTCCGCACGCGGCACGTCGCCCATCCGCAGCGCCAGCTGGCCGAGCTGGAAGTGCGCCCAGGCCTCGCCGTGCACCGAGCCGCCCTCGCGGTGCAGGACCAGGGACTGCTCCAGCAGGTCCAGGGCCTCCGGCAGCCGGGCGCGGTCGCGCTGGACCGCGGCCAGGGCATGCATCGTCCAGGCCCGGTCGGTGGCCAGTTCGGGCGCCGCCTGGAGGTCCAGCGCCTCCTGGAGCTTGGCGGCGGCCTCCGTGAGGCCGCCCTGGTGGTGCAGCGTGATGCCCAGGGAGCACAGGGCGCGGGCGGCACCCGCGTCGTGATGGGCCTCCAGATAGAGGTCGACGACCGAGCTGAGCGTCGTACGGGCCTTGTCCAGCTCGCCGAGTTGGCGGGCGGCGATGCCGGTGCGCCACTGCACGGAACGGATCAGCAGGCCCTGGTCGACGGCCTGGGCCAGCTCGCTGATCTCGCCCAGGCGGTACAGGTCGCCGCGCAGCAGGCAGTAGTCGCACAGCGCGCCGAGCAGGTTCAGCACGGCCGCCTGGTTCACGCCCTCTGCGTGGCGCAGCGCCGCCGTGATGAAGCTGGACTCGTCGTCCAGCCAGCGCAGGGCCTCGTCCAGGGAGGTGAAGCCGTGCGGACCGAAGCGGTCCGAGCGGGTCGACATGTTCCCGTCGACCAGGCGGAGCACGGAGTCGGCCAGCTCGCCGTAGTTCTCGATCAGCCGTTCCTGCGCCGCCGTGCGCTGCGCCGGGTCCTCCTCGTCCAGGAGGCGGGCGTGGGCGAACGCGCGGACCAGGTCGTGCAGCCGGTACCGGCGGCCCCGCACATGGTCGATCAGGCCCGCCCGGGCGAGCGCGGCCAGCAGGCGGGAAGCCTCCGCCTCGTCCGTGCCGAGCAGGGCGGCCGCCGCCGCGGCGCCGAGGGAGGCGCGGCCGGCCAGGGCGAGCCGGCGCAGCAGCTGGCGGGCCGTCTCCGACTGGTCGGTGTAGCGCAGCCACAGGACGCGCTCGACCGGATCCACCGGGCCGTACGCATCGAGGTCCGTGGCCAGCCGGCGCGGTGAGCGCGGGCCGAGCGACGAGCCGGCGATGTGCAGGGCCAGCGGCAGACCACCGCACAACTCCCGGACGCGGTCCGTGGATTCGGCGTCGTAGGGACCCGACGCGTCCTGTGCGGCGGCGCCCAGCAGCTCCTCCGCGCCCGCCGCGTCCAGCGGTTCGACCGGCAGGTGGTGCACCCAGGCCGGGAGGTCCGCGGGCAGCCGGAGCGGCTCCTCGGCGGTGATCAGGACCAGGCTGTCGGAGCGCTCGGGGACGAGGGTGCGGATCTGCTCGGGGTCCGAGGCGTCGTCGAGAACGATCGTCACCGGCAGGCCGGTCAGATGCTGGTGGTACAGCTCGCTGAGCCGCTTCAGCTGCTGGTCGGGGGAAGAACGCTCACGGAACAGCAGCTGCTCGCGGGGCGCCCCGAGCCGGTTGAGCAGGTGCAGCAGGGCGTCGCGGGTCGGCAGCGGCGGCTCCTCCCGGCTGCCTCCGCGCAGATCGACGACGACCGCCCCGCGGAAGTGGTCCCGCAGCTCGTGCGTGGCACGGACCGCGAGCGTGGTGCGGCCCGAGCCCGGCCTGCCGTGCAGCACGACCACCGTCGGCCGGGTCTCCGTGCTCGCCCGGGCCGCCTGCACCCACTGCCTGAGCCGCGCCATCTCCGCCCGGCGCCCGGCGAACGGGCCCTCGGGTTCGGGGAGTTGTCCGAAGGACTCCTTGAGCACGGTGCGCCTGCGGGCCGCCGCGCTCTTGTCCGAGCCGCGCAGCTGCGGGCCCGTCTTCGTCGGGCCCGTGGCGGCGCTGAGCACCCGCTGCTGGTCGAGGAAGGGCCGGATGCCGCGTACCTCCAGTGCCGTCAGCCACTGCAGCCGCAGCTGTTCGGGCCCGCCCGGCTGGCCGGCCGCGCCCGCGCGGTGGTGGGCGGCCGGCAGATGCGAGCCGGCCACCTTCACCACGGTGGCGGCGGCGCCCACGACGCCCACGGCCACGCCCGCGCCGAGCGCCGTGCCCGCCCCGGTGCCCAGCGACAGGTCGGTCACGGTCGCGGCCACCGCCGCAACGCCCGCCACCAGCAGGGGAGTTCCGGCGCCCTCCTTCGCATACCGCTGTCCGAAGGTCAGCCGGCCGGCCTCCGTCTCATCGAGCGCATGCGTGTACGCGGCGTACTCCTCGGCGGCCGTCTGCGCCATGGCGTCCAGCGAGCCGCGCGCCCGCGACAGCAGCACCTGCCCGTCGATGCGCCCGCCCGAGCGGCGTACCTCCTCCTCGACGGCCCGCACCACCAGCCGCTCGGCCTCGGCCCGATGGCTGTCCCGCATGTCGCGTCCCCCTCCGGCGGCAACTCCTTTGCCTACGAGTGTCCTTCGCCTGAGGCGCGAGCGCGAGGGGGCGGCGATCACGGAGGTCCGGAAAACGCGGCCCCCACGGCTCACCGCCGTCCGGATCTCGTGCCGCTCCCGCGGGGGTGCCGTGTCAGTGGGCCCCGTGCCGAGGAGGTACTGGAGCAGTTCCCGGTGGGGCGCCCGCGCCGTTCGAGGCGGCCCGGCGCGGGCGCCCAGCCGAGGGCCGGGCGTCGTGGTGATCGGCCGGAGCCCGTGCGGCAGCATGGGGGTATGCCGAACCGACTGGCTCACGAAACCTCTCCCTACCTGCTCCACCACGCCGACAACCCGGTCGACTGGTGGCCCTGGTCGGACGGGACCAGGAGTGACGCCACAGGGTGCCGCCATGAGCACCGATGGTGACGATCTTGAGGCGAAAGGTCGATGCGGGAGTCCTCGGGGAAGCGTCGCCGACAACGCCGGCTTCTCCGTTCCCTACGTGACTCCAAGGTCGACTGTGACGGAGAAGGGCGCGACGGCTTTGACCACGCCGGTGAAAACATCGCCTTCCCGGTAAGTCCTGTTGGCAGGATCGAGAACGTACGTGTAGACGATCGGAACGCCGGTGGCAGCTTGCTCGATACGCCAGTAAAAGGGGATCCCGGCTTTGGCGTACTGATCCACCTTCACGATCCGGTCAGTGGTCTCCGAGCCGGGCGACACGACCTCGACCACGAGGAGCACATGCTCTGGACGAGTGGGTGTGAGGTCGATGGTCTCGGCCCGGTACACAGTGACATCCGGGCGACGGTTGGTGAGGGGCACGTCCTGCAGACGGACGTCGAAGCCCGTGTCAGCGTTCCAGTCAGGACCTGCGGCAGCGTCCAGGGCGTTGGCCAGGATTCGAGCCAACCGGTTGTGCCGCTTGGACGCACTCGGGCTCACGACGACCATCCCGTCCACGATCTCAATGCCTGCGCACTGCTCCTCGGACCAGGAGTCGTACTGTTCCGCGCTGATCTGCGTGTGCATCCACGCGGGCGCGACCATCTCTGCGGTCATGGCGTACTCCCTTCGAGGATGTCTGTCAGGTCCGGTGTTGCTCGACTCAGCGTACTGCGCATCCCAGTCGGCACACCGGCGCAGGACAGGAGCAGAAGCCCATCCACCCCAAGAGCGACCTCTGCTCCGAGGGGCCACGGCACGGACATGGTCCAGTGGATCGGATTCTCATCGTGGCGTGCCGTCCGAACGACGGTGCTTGGAGGTCCGGTGGCCTCGGAGGGGCGTGAGTTCGCATAACAAGCGCACACGGGGAGTGATCGGCATGCAATAGTCGTCGGAAGTGGCGTTGTTGTGTCCAGGTGGGCCAAGTGGGGGAACGTTGGCGCAGTGGATGGAGCAGCTGGTCCAGGCAGTGGACGAGGTGCTGGCCGGTGAGAGTCGCGCCGGTGGCCGTTCGGAATCCCCAGGGCACACGCGGGTCGGGGACGTGCACTACCTGGAGGACGGCTGGTACGGGTTGCCCACCTGTGCGAGCCGGATCGATCCGGACGACCTCCAGGACATGCGGCTGGCCACCGGGGCTGGGCCCGAGGATCGGCGGGGCCGGTCGTTCACTGTCCTCGGCTGGCGGGTCGAGTCGGAGCGGGTCCGCCTCCAGGTGGCGGCCCACGCACCCCAGACCGGACTGGCGCTATGGGCGGTGCGGCGCCCGCCTGATTTCCTGCTGCGCTCGCTGCGCGAGGCTCTGGCAGGCATGCCGGACCCCGGACTCGCGGAGCGGCTGGTCGGCGGCCGTATCGACACGGTCGCGCCTGCGGACAGTTCGGCCTGCGGTGGTGTCCTGAAGGGTGGTCAGGCACAGGCGTACCTGGCCTGCACCTCCCCGGGCCTGCGGCTGATCTGGGGGCCGCCCGGCACCGGAAAGACGACCGTGCTGACCCGTGCGTTGAGCGACCTGGCCCTGCGGGGCAAGCGGGTCCTGCTGGCCTCCGGCACCAACGTGGCGGTGGACAACGCGCTGGAGGGCGTGCTCAAGGAACGCTCTTCCCTTCCACCTGGCCTGATGGTCCGGGTCGGCTCTCCCGCGCTCCGTCACGTGGCCGCGGACCCGCGAGTGTCGCTGCCCTCGCTGGTACGGGCGAAGGTGGCGGAGGCCGAGCAGGCAGTGGAAGAGATCGCCGAGCGACTCGCCGCCTTGACGGTCGAACTGGGGAAACAGCCGCCGCTGTAGCATCCCGGCTGCTGCTTCGCGTCAGTGCTCGGGCGTCTGTACTGCCCGCAGCCGGTGTCCCGCAGAAAGGTCCACTACTCGGCAGATCCACTCGCAGACCCTGTGGAGGCATGCCGGGTTCCACGCTCAAGGTCGGGGCCCTGTGAGAGGCTGGAACGTATGAACCGGTTGGCTGGTGTGACCTCGCCTTATCTCCTTCAGCATGCCGACAATCCGGTCGACTGGTGGGCGTGGGGACCTGAGGCGTTCGAGGAAGCGAAACGGCGTGATGTGCCCGTTCTGCTGTCAGTCGGCTACTCAGCGTGCCACTGGTGTCATGTCATGGCGCGCGAGAGTTTCGAGGACGAGGCGACCGCGGCCTTCATGAATGAGCACTTTGTCAGCGTCAAGGTGGACCGCGAGGAGCGGCCGGACGTCGACGCCGTCTATATGGAGGCCGTGCAGGCGGCCACCGGGCAGGGCGGGTGGCCGATGACCGTGTTCCTCACGCCGGACGCCGAGCCCTTCTACTTCGGCACCTATTTCCCGCCGGTGCCCCGGCACGGGATGCCCTCGTTCCGGCAGGTGCTCGAAGGGGTCCGGCAGGCCTGGGCGGAGCGGCAGGATGAGGTGACCGAGGTCGCCGGGAAGATCGTGCGTGACCTCGCCGGGCGGGAGATCGACTACGGGGGTGCGCGACCGCCCGGTGAGCAGGAGCAGGCGCAGGCACTGCTCGGGCTCACCCGCGAGTACGACCCGCAGCGCGGCGGATTCGGCGGCGCGCCGAAGTTCCCGCCGTCCATGGTCATCGAGTTTCTGCTCCGGCACCACGCCCGCACCGGTTCCGAGGGTGCTCTGCAGATGGCCCAGGACACCTGTGAGCGGATGGCGCGGGGCGGGATCTACGACCAGCTCGGCGGCGGGTTCGCCCGGTACTCCGTCGACCGTGACTGGACCGTGCCGCACTTCGAGAAGATGCTCTACGATAACGCCCTTTTGTGTCGGGTCTATGCGCATCTGTGGCGTTCCACCGGTTCCGGGCAGGCCCGCCGGGTCGCCCTGGAGACCGCCGATTTCATGGTCCGCGAACTGCGCACCGCCGAGGGCGGGTTCGCCTCGGCGCTCGACGCCGACAGCGACGACGGCAGCGGGCGGCACGTCGAGGGCGCGTACTACGTGTGGACGCCCGAGCAGCTGCGTGACGTGCTCGGAGACGACGCCCCGCTCGCCGCCCAGCACTTCGGGGTGACCGAGGAGGGCACCTTCGAACACGGCCGTTCCGTCCTCCGGCTCCCGCAGGGCGAGGGCGTGGCGGACGCGGAGCGGATCGCCTCGGTGCGGGAGCGGCTGTTCCGGGCGCGGCAGGACCGCCCGGCCCCGGGCCGCGACGACAAGGTCGTCGCCGCCTGGAACGGTCTCGCGGTCGCCGCGCTGGCCGAGACCGGCGTCTACTTCGACCGGCCCGACCTGGTCGAGGCCGCGGTCGCCGCCGCCGACCTGCTCGTCCGGCTGCATCTGGACGACCGCGGCCGGCTGGTCCGCACCAGCCGGGGCGGCCTGGCCGGCGGCAACGCGGGCGTGCTGGAGGACTACGCCGACGTCGCCGAGGGCTTCCTGGCGCTCGCCTCGGTCACCGGCGAGGGCGTCTGGCTGGACTTCGCCGGACTGCTCCTCGACCAGGTGCTCGCCCGCTTCGCCGACCCGGACGGCGGCGCCCTCTACGACACCGCGGCCGACGCCGAACGGCTCATCCGCCGCCCGCAGGACCCCACCGACAACGCCACCCCGGCCGGCTGGACCGCCGCCGCTGGCGCCCTGCTGAGCTATGCCGCCCACACCGGTTCCGAACCCCATCGCACCGCCGCGGAACGGGCGTTGGGGGTGGTGGCCGCCCTCGGACCGCGGGTGCCGCGCTTCATCGGCTGGGGCCTCGCCGTCGCGGAGGCCCTGCTCGACGGGCCGCGGGAGATCGCGGTCGTCGGCCCGGACCTGTCCGACGAGGCGACAGGAACCCTGCACCGCACGGCACTTCTGGGTGATGCCCCCGGCGCCGTCGTCGCCGCCGGGGTTCCGGACGGTGACGAGTTCCCGCTCCTTGCCGACCGGCCCCTCGTCGGCGGCGCGCCCGCCGCGTATGTCTGCCGGAACTTCACCTGTGACGCCCCGACGACCGATCCGGAACGGTTGCGCACCGCGCTGAGCGGCTGAAACGACATGTGACGACCCGCTGCGGCTGGATCGTCACCGCGGCGGCATCGCCGGTGGCAAGGGGATGTGACGAGGCGTCAGACCGCTCGGTGCGGGCCGGCTCGGTGCGGGCCGGTGAACTCGTCCAGGGCGCGCTCCACGATGGCTTCCAGCTGTTCGTGGTGCGCGCCCTTCCAGTAGGCGCGCCCGCACGCCCGGCACTGTGCGAAGACGTCGTACGAGCGGTGCGTGCCGCCCTTGAGCTGGTCGGCCACCTCGTCCTTGGTGGCCGCCCGCAGCTGGCCGTTGCAGGCGGTGCAGCGGGTCCAGGGCCGCAGTTCGGGCGCGAACCGGTCGAGGACGTCGCGGAGTTGGTCGTCAGGGCGGGTGCTGTAGACGAAGGCGCCCGCCCACAGTTCGCGGCGGCGCAGCAGACCGCGGTCGCGGCTGAGCATGACCCGCTTCTCGGCCGCGGAGCGGGTGGCCAGCGCCGGGTCGCCGATGTCCGTCGACTCGTAGGCCGCGTCCACGCCGAGCAGTCGCAGCCGCCGGGCGAGGGTGCCCAGGTGCACGTCCAGCAGGAAACGCAGCGGGGCGCCCGGGATCCGCTGGGGTCGCTCCACCGCCCGCACCAGCACCGTCTCGCCCGCCGCCGGGATGTGCGACACGGGCACCGTCCGGCCGTCCACCACCAGGGCGCCGACCTCGGTGAGCGGGACGCCCAGGGACTCGACGGCATGGCCGAGGGTGGAGACGCCGTCGGTGGTGAGTGCGCGGGCGCCGCGGCGCCGGGCGGGCGGGACGAACAGCCTCAGCGCGGGAGCGACTTCCACCTGGATCTCGGGACCGTTCACCCGGCCAGGATGCCATGGGCCGGGCCGCGGGCCTCAGGGCTTTTCGGCGGGCAGGCCGTGCTCCAGGACGTCCAGGGCGCGGTCGACGAGGTCGACGAGGTCGTCCCGGTGATCGTTCTCGGCCCAGTAGAGGGAGACCTCCATCAGGCCGCCGACCAGGGCCATCGCCCAGACCCGCACCTCCAGGGAGTCGGGGTCCCGGCCGGTCCGCTCGCCGATGGCCCGGCACAGCAGGCGGCCGGTGGCCGACATGGTCTCCATCGTCCGCGAGCGCACCGCGGGCACCTCGACCATCAGCTTCGAGCGCAGCCGGGTCACCTCGGGGCCGTCGCTGAGGCCCAGGGTCACGGCCCGGTGCATGGCGTAGCGCAGGGACTGCGGCCACGGCTCGTCGGCGGGCCGGGCGCGCAGCTCCTCCAGGATGATCGGGTCCCACTCGTCGGCGAGGACGATGTCCTCCTTCGTGGGGAAGTAGCGGAAGACCGTGGACGGCGACACCTCGGCGCGCTCCGCGATCTGCTCGACCGTGGTGGCGTCGTACCCCTGCTCCGAGACCAGCCGGTAGGTCGCGGCGCGGATCGCCTCCCGCGTCTTGATCTTCTTCCGTTCCCGCAGGCTGAGCTGGGGACGGTCGGCGGGGGCGCATGTGGCACCGTCTCGGTCGGGCGGCGGGGAGAGCTTGGGGGAGCGTGCGGCCGTCATGGAGGTCATTGTCGGACATCCGCCGGGGGTGTGACCATGGCCGGGGTCCCCGGGTCCTGGACGCGGTCCGCGAGGTCGCCGGGGCTCTTCGTTGACGGGTCACACGGCACCTCCAACGCATGCGGTCGGTGGTCGGGTGCGGGTGCGTTGTGGCGCGTCGCGCAGTTCCCCAAATGAGAGCAGCCGTCAAAGGTAAGGCGATGTCAATGGGGGGCGGCTTTCGGCTGGGCGCACGAAAAGGGCCACGGCTGGCAAGCCGTGGCCATATCGACGAGGGTGTTGGGCTATGCGTGCTGGTACGCCACCAGGGAGATGCCGACGTAGTGCACGACGAAGGCGGCGAGGGTGAACGAGTGGAACACCTCGTGGAAGCCGAACCAGCGCGGTGACGGGTTCGGCCGCTTGATGCCGTAGATCACGCCGCCCGCGCTGTACAGGAGCCCGCCCGCGATCACCAGGACCAGGACCGCGATGCCGCCGGTGCGCAGGAAGTCCGGCAGGAAGAAGACGGCCGCCCAGCCCATGGCGATGTAGCAGGGCGTGTAGAGCCAGCGCGGTGCGCCGACCCAGAAGACGCGGAAGACGATGCCCGCCGCGGCGGCGGCCCAGATCCCCCACAGCAGCCACTGCCCCTTGGTGTCCGGCAGGAGCAGCAGCGTCAGCGGTGTGTAGGTGCCCGCGATGATCAGGAAGATGTTGGCGTGGTCGAGGCGGCGCAGGACGCCGTCCATGCGCGGGCTCCAGTTGCCCCGGTGGTACAGCGCGCTCACGCCGAACAGCAGGCAGGCGGTCAGTACGTAGATGCCGCAGGCGACCCGGCCCCGGCTGGAGTCGGCGAGCGCGGTGAGGATCAGGCCCGCGACGAGGACGGCCGGGAACATACCGAGATGCAGCCAGCCGCGTAGCTTGGGCTTGATCGGATGCGGCAGGGAGAGCGCGGCGGGACCGCGGCCGGCGGCCGGTGGGTCCAGGGGCGCGTCGGGGGCGGGCGCAGTCATGCCCGGCATCGTACCTACGGAACCGTAAGTTGCGTATCAGCGGAGGCTGATGAGCACTTGATAGTGGTCATCCTCTCACGGCCTCGCACGGCCCGGACGCAAAGAGACCGCCAGGCGAACGCTACGTGCACGTAAAGAAACGGGCCGGAACCCGCTGATCGTGGCGTTCCTCACGCCGCTCACCTGTGCGGCCCTCTGGACAGATGCGCAGTCGCGTCGGATGATCAAATGAGTGCGGTCGGCACCGGATGAGCGGCTACGAAGCATCCGGGCCGCAGCCCCCATGGGGCCAAAAGAAAAAAATCCCTCACTTAGGAGCAATCGTGGCGCGCGACATCGCGGCTCCCACCGTCATCCCCACCAACCATCAGGAACTGATCTCGTGGGTGAACGAGATCGCCGAACTGACTCAGCCGGACAACGTGGTCTGGTGTGACGGATCCGAGGCCGAGTACGAGCGACTGTGCGGGGAGCTCGTCAGCAGGGGCACATTCAAGAAACTCGACCCGGTCAAGCGCCCCCACTCCTACTACGCGGCCTCCGACCCGACCGACGTCGCCCGGGTCGAGGACCGGACGTTCATCTGCTCCGAGAAGGAGGAGGACGCCGGTCCGACCAACCACTGGATGGCCCCCGCGCGGATGCGGGACGTCTTCACCGGCGAGAAGGGCCTGTTCCGCGGCGCGATGCGGGGCCGCACCATGTACGTGGTGCCCTTCTGCATGGGCCCGCTGGGATCGAAGCTCTCCGCGCTCGGCGTGGAGATCACCGACTCCGCGTACGTCGCCGTCTCGATGCGCACGATGACGCGCATGGGCCGGGCCGTCCTCGACGAACTCGGCTCCGACGGGTTCTTCGTGAAGGCCGTGCACTCCGTGGGCGCGCCGCTGGGCGAAGGCCAGCAGGACGTGCCCTGGCCGTGCAACCAGACCAAGTACATCTCGCACTTCCCCGAGGACCGCGAGATCTGGTCCTACGGCTCCGGGTACGGCGGCAACGCCCTGCTCGGCAAGAAGTGCTACGCGCTGCGTATCGCCTCCGTCATGGCCCGCGACGAGGGCTGGCTGGCCGAGCACATGCTGATCCTCAAGCTCACCCCGCCCACCGGTGAGTCCAAGTACGTCGCCGCGGCCTTCCCGAGCGCCTGCGGCAAGACGAACCTCGCCATGCTGGAGCCCACGGTCTCCGGCTGGACGGTGGAGACCATCGGCGACGACATCGCGTGGATGCGGTTCGGCGAGGACGGCCGCCTGTACGCGATCAACCCCGAGGCCGGCTTCTTCGGAGTGGCGCCGGGCACCGGCGAGCACACCAACGCCAACGCGATGAAGACGCTGTGGGGCAACGCGGTCTTCACCAACGTCGCGCTCACCGACGACGGCGACATCTGGTGGGAGGGCATGACGGAGCAGGTCCCGGCCCATCTGACCGACTGGAAGGGCAAGGACTGGACGCCCGAGTCGCAGACCCCGGCGGCCCACCCCAACGCCCGCTTCACCGTCCCCGCCGCGCAGTGCCCGATCATCGCGCCGGAGTGGGAGGACCCGAAGGGCGTGCCGATCTCGGCGATCCTGTTCGGCGGACGCCGGGCCACCGCGGTGCCGCTGGTGACGGAGTCCTTCGACTGGAACCACGGCGTCTTCCTCGGCGCGAACGTGGCCTCCGAGAAGACGGCCGCCGCCGAGGGCAAGGTCGGCGAGCTGCGCCGCGACCCGTTCGCCATGCTGCCCTTCTGCGGCTACAACATGGGCGACTACATGGCCCACTGGATCGACGTGGCCAAGGACAAGGACCAGTCGAAGCTGCCGAAGATCTACTACGTCAACTGGTTCCGCAAGGACGACGACGGGCGTTTTGTGTGGCCGGGCTTCGGCGAGAACAGCCGCGTCCTGAAGTGGATCGTGGAGCGCCTGGACGGGAAGGCTGAGGGCGTCGAGACACCCATCGGCATCCTGCCGTCGAAGGCGGCGCTGGACACCACCGGCCTCGAACTGTCGGATGCCCAGGTGGACTTCCTGCTCACCGTCGACCCGGAGGTCTGGCGCGAGGAGGCCGCGCTGGTGCCCGAGCACCTCAACACCTTCGGCGACCACACCCCGCAGGAACTCTGGGACGAGTACCGGGCCCTGGTACGACGCCTGGGCTGACCCCCGAGGAAACAGACTCCGCGGCCGGTCGACCTGCCCTGACCAGCGATCGTCACGGCCGGCCGCGGTGCCCGACCGGCGAGGCCCCGTACAACGGCGTACGGGGCCATGGCCTGTCGGGGCCCTCCCGCCCGCCCCGGCGGCAGGACCCCGACAGGCCTTCGCCCCGCCCACCCGTTCCCGCCGACGCGCCCTTCCGACCACCAGCACCCGACCCCACCCGCCGGGAGCCACCGGCTGGAGCAGCCCCGCCGGTGGCGGTGGGTGGGGGGTTAGTTGGAGCGGTCTTCCAGGTAGCGGGTGTGGGATTCCTGGCGGCGGGTCTCTGTCTCACGGAGTGCGGAGGCGAGGCGTTCGGCCTCGTCGTGGAGCAGGGTCAGCTGGCGCTCCAGGTGGCGCTCCGGCGGCTCGGCGCCCGGCGTCAGCCGCGTCCACCACCGGGTGCGCACGAAGGTGTCGACCGCCTCGGGGATGTCCTGCCGTACGGCCCGCGACAGCGTGTGCATGCCCTCCGGGTCCTGCGCCAGCACCTCGGTGACCCACCCCGGATCCAGCAGGGCGGTCAGCAGCTCGATGAGTTCGGTCAGCCGTCCGGCCGCCGCGGGCGGCAGGTCGACGTCCGCGAGATAGCCACGCAGGGTCTCGAAGTCGCCGCGCAGCTCGTCGAGTTGGGCGGTCGGATCCGGGAAGTCCGGCAGCGCGGGCCGCTCCGGCGGGGCGATCAGCGCGCCCGCCCCGTACAGCCCGGCCACCACGACGGGCCAGTACGGTCCCGCCACCCCGGTGAAGGTCAGCGCGAGCCCCGCGAGGCCGCCCACGCCGCCCGCGATGTTCTTACGGGACTCCAGATAGCCGAGGAACCTACTGGTAGCCACGGATCTCCTCGAAGGCTCCGTCGAGCGAACCCTTGCGGGCGTCGAACAGACGGCCGCCGGTCAGGTCGGCGATGTGCTGCAACTCCGCCCGGTCGGAGTCGCCGAAGAGGATGGGGAAGACCGGGGTCTCGCGTTCGCTGTGGGTGAGACCGCGGTAGAACGCGTCGAACTCCGATGCCTTGGCACCGGTGGTGTTCTCGCCGTCCGTCATGAGCACGATCGAGGTGAAGGTCTCACCGACGCCGCCCAGGTGCTCGTATGCCTTCTCCAGCGAGGTGTAGACGGCGGTGTCGCCCTGCGCGGACAGGGCGTCGGTGTCCTTGCGGATGGCGTCCAGGCCGCTCTCGGGGTCGGACGGGCTGACGACATGGGTGCGCACGCTCTTCACGTCCGAACCGAACGGCATCAGAGTGACCTCCTCGCGCTGCCGGAAGTCCCCGGTGAGATCGGTGAGGGCCTTCTTCAGCCGGTCCAGCCGGTCACCCCGCATGGAGCCCGAGGTGTCGAGCACGTACACCGTGCGCGAGGGGCGGCGCAGTTCGTTCTCGTACGAGTCGAGCAGCCCGTCGGCGACCGACCGGCTGCCGGGGAACGGCAGTTCGCGCCGTCGGCTGGTGTCGAGGCCCGCGGCCGGCTTGACCGACGGGACGACCGGGCGGCGGTGGGTGCGCTCGGTGATCAGCCGTTGCGCGGAGTCGCTGCGCAGCGCTTCGGCGAGCCGGCGCACGTCCTGGCGGGCGGCGGAGCCGGCGGAGGCGAGCGAGGAGAGCGGGTAGTCGGCGGTGATCACACCGTCGGTGGGCCGGATCACGGTGAGGCCGGGGATGCCCTTGAGGACGGACTCGTAGTTGAGCAGGGCGTCGACGTTGCCGCGCCGCGCGTACGCCGACGCCAGCCAGCCGGAGGAACCCGAGGTCAGCTGCTGGCCCTTGAAGAACTCCTTGAGCCTCGGCGTCGCCTTCGCCACGTCCGCGTCGGTCAGCGCGGACTGGGCGCCGGACAGCGCGGAGGCGACCGAGACGAGCGTGGAGAAACCGGAGTTGGAGCGGGCCGGGTCGGTCATGCCGTAGGTCAACCGGCCGTCCTGCACGGCCTGTTCGATCTGCCCCCAGGTGACCTGCGCCGGCTTCCAGCGCAGCCGGGTCAGCGCCTCCTGCCGGACGCCGATCGCGACCGGACTCGACATGATCGGTGTCTCGGAGACGACCCTCTTCGCGGCGTCCGGGCGCAGCCGCAGATAGTCGTTGGACGACAGCCACAGCGCGTCGTACGCCCCGTCGGCCCTGCCCGTCGCCACCAGGTCGATCGCGTCGAGGGTGCCCAGGTAGGTGGGGCGTACGGTGATGCCGGTGTCCTTGTGTATGCGCTCCAGCACCGGCGTCATGTCCGTGAGTTCGCTGGAGGCGAGCACGCGCAGGGTGCCGGGCCGGGGCGCGTTGGCGTCGTCGGAGGGGTCCTTGTGCTCCTGGGAGGTGCAGGCGGTCAGGAGGGCGGCGACGGCCGCGAGGACGCCGAGTCGTCGTCTCACGTGAGCCCTCCGTCCAGGGCGCCCTGCGTGCGGCTGCGCTCCAAGTAGGTGCTCGCCTGCTGGAGTTCGGAGGTGAGGCTTTCGATGGTCGTCGCCATCGCCTCGGTGGCCTGGACCTTGTAGGTGTCGATCGCGTCCAGGGTGCGGTAGATCTGCTGGAAGGCGGAGCGCAGGGTCTCGGCGCCGACGGCCGGGTCGGCGGCGATGCGCTGGATCTCCCCGCTCTGCGTGCTCAGCATCTCGGCGTTGCCGCGGATCAGGTCCTCGGTCGTCCCACGCAGGGCGTTGATCTGCTCGATGACCTTCTTCTGGTTGTCCAGCGCGGAGGCCAGCATCACGGAGATGCGCAGCGCCGAGACGGTCGTGGTGGCCGCGCGTTCGACGCCCTTGATCAGCTCTTCGTTGTTGCGGCGTACGACGTCCATGGCGAGGTAGCCCTGCGCGCACACCGCGAGCTGGGTCAGCAGGTCCTGGTGCTTCTGCCGGACCGGGAAGAGCACGTCCGCGCGCAGGCCGTCGGCCCGCTCCGCATCGCTCGCCGCCACGCCGTCTATGTGTCCCTCGACGGCGCCGTCAAGGGCCTCGGTGAGCACGACGTACTCCTGGAGCTTGCCCATGGTCTCCCACAGCCGCACCCGCTCGGTCTGCAACGCGGCGTTGTCGCGGCGCAGTTCGTCCTGGCCGCCGCGCAGCGAGCCGACGATCTTGTTCAGGGTGCCCTGCGCGGAGGCGTACTTGGCGACATGGTCGCGCAGCTTGTTGCCGCCGGGCAGCCGGGACAGGAACTTACGGCCCTTGCTCGCGGGCAGATCGCGCGGGTCGAGGTCGTCGACGACCCGGCGGAGTTCCACGAGCGACCCGGCCACCTGGGACTGGGCGTCGCCGCCCTTGCTGGGCAGGCTGCGGACGGCGCGTTCCAGCATGCGGTTGGACTGGGCGGCGGCGCTGCGCATCTCACCGGCGCCGAGGGCCGTGATCTCGCCGACCTTGCCCGCGAACTCGGGCGAGCGGGAGTCGAGCGCGGCCAGCCCCTCGACATACGCGGCGGCCTTGCGGGACATGTCCTCCCTGACGCCCGCCTCGACGGGCACCAGGCCGCCGGCCTTCTCCCGGGGCACGGGCGCCACGGCTTCGGGCGGGGTGAGCGTGAGGACGTCGTCGCCGCTGAGCGTCGGCTCATGGCCGCTCGGGCTGATGTGGTTGAAGCTGCTCATAGGTATCCCCCCGGATCAGCCGCGTGCCCGGCGGGCCATCTCGTGCAGCACCTCGGAGGTGGGCACGGGCGCCTGCCGGACACCGGTCAGCTTCTGGTTGAGGTAGGCGGCACGGTCGGCCGTGGCCGCGATGAACTCGGCGGTGTCGCCCTGCGGGCGGAAGCCGTGTCGGACGGCGAGCTTGCGCAGCGTCGGGTCGGTGCTGAGCAGTTCCCCGAGCGCGCGGCCCTCGTCGGTGAGCGGCACGACGGTGTGGTCGCTGTTGACGGTGGTGTCGGGGTAGAGGACGACCAGGTCGTCGACCGACTTCTGTTCGCCGAGGAGCGTGGCGACCTGCGACTCGTACACCAGCACCAGCGGATTGCCGGCCCCGCTGATGAAGTCCCGGAACGGACCGTCCGAGCTGGACTGCTGGGCGCCCTGGACGGCGACCAGCTTGCGCAGCAGCGGGGCGGTGCGGTCGATGTCGGCCGTGCTCGCTGCGACCTTGCCGCCGCCCGCGACGTAGGAGGCCGCGGCCAGATAGAGGGCGCCGGAGTTGGAGGACTCCGGGTCGGTGCTTGCGATGTAGAGGGTGCCGGTCAGTTCTCCGTGCCGGCCGGCGCCCTTGAGCTGCTGCCAGGTCCGGTCGTGGCGGGCGGCGTCCAGGTAGGCGGCCATCTTCAGGGTGCCGCGGCTCTTGCCGTCGAGCGTGGCCAGCCCGTTCGCGGCGAGCACGTCGGCCGCGCTGCGGTGCGCCACCACGACGAGCGGCGAGTAGAAGGGGCGCGGCAGGGGCTCATGCACCCGGTACTTCTCGGCCAGTTGACCGGCCGGGGCCTGGCTGGACGGGAAGGCGAAGTCGTACCCCTTGAGGTCGAGTCCTTCCATCGCCCAGGACCCCGATGACTCGGTCCTCACGGTGAAGCCCTTGTCGGCGAGGGCCTTCACCACGTCGGGATCGGCGAAGAACTCGGCCTTCTCCGATCCGATCACTCCCTGCACGGTCTTCGTTGCCGTGCCCTTGTCCTCGCCCTGTCGGCCTGCGACGACGGCGGTCACCACGCCGCCGATCAGCAGCACCGCGAGGACTATTCCCGCGATACGTCTCACGGGAGGCAGACTGCTCCCGGAATTCAACGTTCCGTGGGGGGTGTGATGAACGGAGGGTGTCGGGCCGATCCCGTTATGCAACAGGAACAAGCCATTCCGCTCGGCGGGGTGAAGTGAGGCGAAGCAGGGTGAAGAGGGCTGAGGGCTGAGGGCTGAGGGCGCCCGGTCCGCGCGTCGCTGCGGGTGCGCGCGGACCGGGGCCGTTCGGGGACCCGGGCCAGGGGTCAGTGGGCCGCGCTGAGTTCCGGCAGGTCGCTCAGTGCGGCGGCGTGGGTGTCCATGCGCTCGGCGGACAGGATCGCCGCCGTGGTGTCGGCGCGGGACGCCGCGACGACCAGGGCGCGGCCGGCCAGCGTGTGTGCCCGGTGGTGCAGGGCGGCCGGGCGGGGGTCGGACGCGGTGCCGGACGCGGTGCCGGACATGCGGGCCGGCGCGTGCCCGCCTCGCAGCCGGGTCACCTGCTCGGCGAGCCGTGCGGACGCCGTGTCCAGTTCGTCGGAGGGTGCGAGGGTGCGCAGCTCGTCCGTGACGGCGAGCAGTGCCGCGAGGTGTCCGGCGAGCTGGATGTCCAGCTCCTCCTCGCGCGACCGGTGGGGGAAGTCGGAGGGGGTGCCGGCCATCGGGTTGCCGTGCGGGGACCGGGGGGACGGTCCGGTGCGGGTCGGTTCGTACATGGGAGATGGCCTCCTGTGCTCTGACAGGAAGCCATCCTAGCTTAGAACTCGTCTAAAGTTGATCCTGGTCGCGCAAGCGGGTCGGATGGCTACCCGGGGTGAGGCGCGGCGGTCCGGCTACGGCTGTGCGTAGCCGTCCAGGAACGAGCCGATCCTGGTCACCGCGTCCCTCAGGTCCCCCGCCGAGGGCAGTGTCACCACGCGGAAGTGGTCCGGCTCCGGCCAGTTGAAGCCCGTGCCCTGGACCACCATGATCTTCTCGCGGCGCAGCAGATCGAGGACCATCTGCCGGTCGTCCTTGATCTTGAAGACGTTCGGGTCCAGGCGTGGGAAGAGGTAGAGCGCGCCCTTGGGGCGCACGCAGGTGACCCCCGGGATCTGGGTCAGCAGCTCGTAGGCGACGTCCAACTGCTCCTTCAGCCGCCCGCCCGGCAGCACCAGTTCGTTGATCGTCTGGCGCCCGCTCAGCGCGGCCACGACGCCGTGCTGGCCCGGCATGTTCGCACACAGCCGCATGTTCGCCAGGATCGTCAGGCCCTCGATGTAGGAGTCGGCGTGCGCCCGCGGCCCGGAGATCGACATCCAGCCCACCCGGTAGCCCGCCACCCGGTACGCCTTGGACATGCCGTTGAACGTCAGCGTCAGCAGGTCCGGGGCGACCGCGGCCGTCGGGGTGTGCGTGGCGTCGTCGTAGAGGATCTTGTCGTAGATCTCGTCCGAGCAGACCAGCAGATTGTGCCGGCGGGCGATGTCCGTCAGGCCCTTCAGCACCGCCGGGTCGTACACCGCGCCCGTCGGGTTGTTCGGGTTGATGATGACGAGCGCCTTGGTGCGGTCGGTGACCTTGCGCTCCACGTCGGCGAGGTCGGGCATCCAGTCGGACTGCTCGTCGCAGCGGTAGTGGACGGCGGTGCCGCCGGAGAGCGAGACGGCGGCCGTCCACAGCGGGTAGTCGGGGGCGGGTACCAGGACCTCGTCCCCGTCGTCGAGGAGCCCCTGCATCGCCATCACGATCAGCTCGGAGACGCCGTTGCCGATGTAGACGTGCTCGACGTCGGTCTCGATGCCGACGGTCTGGTTGTGCATCACGACCGCGCGGCGCGCCGCGAGCAGGCCCTTGGCGTCGCCGTAGCCGTGCGCCGACGACACGTTGCGGAGGATGTCCTCCAGGATCTCGGGCGGGCACTCGAAGCCGAACGCCGCCGGGTTGCCGGTGTTCAGCTTGAGGATCCGGTGTCCGGCCGCCTCCAGCCGCATCGCCTCCTCAAGCACGGGGCCCCGGATCTCGTAACAGACGTTGGCGAGCTTGGTCGACTGGATCACCTGCATGTCCGCGAGCTTACGACCCGGTAACGGCCCATGGATGGTGTTATCCGCCACGTGAGACACCCGCCCGCCGGCCGACAGGCCCGCGGGGTCCGCGAAACACCGCCCATCCATCACACGACCGGCCGACACCCCGCATCCACCAGGACGAGTGACACCGCACGACGCCGCGGGCGCGACCGAAACGCCACGGCGGGGTGGGTTCGGGGGAGTCGGGGGTCTGGGCGGGGCGGGTGAGGGTGCGTACGGCTTCTTGCTGTTGATCTTTGTCCGGCTTCAGAATGTGCATGACAAGACTGCGGCGGCCGGAAGATCTCCGGTCGCTTACGTCTGCAGAGGGGACCCCCACATGAAGAAGCCTCTCCTTGCCGCGCTCGCGACCCTGGTGATCACCGGGGCGGGCACGGCGCCGGTGGCCGCGGCGACGGACGCCACCGGCACAGCGGCGAAGGCCGCGGCCACCCGGGCCGCGGCCACCGACGCCGCGCCCGCGAACGCCACCGCGCCCGCGATCCAGGCCGTCGACTTCGCCGGCACCGTCGCGCTCAGCAACTGCTCCGGCTCCGTCATCCGCTTCCCGAACTCCGCCGACACCGACCCGGCCCTCGTACTCACCAACGGCCACTGCCTGGAGACCGGCTTCCCGGCCGCCGGCCAGGTCATCGTCGACCAGGCGTCCAGCCGCACCTTCGGCCTGCTCAACGCCTCGGCCACCCAGGTCGGCACGCTGCGCGCCAGCAAGGTCGCGTACGCGACGATGACCGACACGGACGTCACGATCTATCAGCTGACCAGCACGTACGCGCAGATCAGGAGCACCTACGGGATCAACGCCCTGACCGTGCAGAACACGCACCCGACCGCCGGCACCGCCATCACGGTCGTCTCCGGCTACTGGAAGCGGACCTACGCCTGCAGCGTCGACGGCTTCGTCCACCGCCTGAAGGAGGGCAGCTGGACCTGGAAGGACTCCGTCCGCTACACCTCGGCCTGCGACACCATCGGCGGTACCTCGGGCTCCCCGGTGATCGACAACGCCACCGGCAAGGTCGTCGCCGTCAACAACACCGGCAACGAGGACGGCGCCCGCTGCACCGTGAACAACCCCTGCGAGGTCGACGAGGCCGGCACCGTCACCGTCCGCCAGGGCATCAACTACGCCCAGGAGACCTACCAGATCCCGGCCTGCTTCACGACGGGCAACAAGCTGAACCTGAGCGCGAGTGGCTGCGCCCTGCCTAAGCCGTAGCGCTCCGTTTGGGGCCGGTGATGGTTCGTTGTCGGCTGCTGCGGCGTTGTGGCTGATCGCGCAGTTCCCCGCGCCCCCTTCGGGGCGCTTCAGGCGAGGGTTCGGCGGATTGATCGGCCCGGTAGGGCGGTCGTGCGGCGTTTGTCTTCGATTACGAACTGCCCGTCGACCAGGACGTACGGAATGCCCGTGGGTGGCGTGCGCGGCTGCTCGAAGGTGGAACCCGCCGCGACCGTGCGGGGGTCGAACAGCACCAGGTCGGCGCGGTACCCCTCGCGGACCAGCCCGCGGTCCGGCAGACGCAGCCGGGCCGCGGGGCGCGAGGTGAGATGCGCGACGCACTCCTCCAGCGACAGCACCCCCAACTCCCGTACGTAGTGGCCCAGATAGTGCGGGAAGGTGCCGTAAGCCCGCGGATGCGGCTTCGCGCCCTGCAGGATGCCGTCCGAACCGCCGGTGTGCGCCCGGTGCCGCATGATCGCGCGGACGTTCTCCTCGTGGCCCACGTGCTGGAGGATCGTCGGCCCCAGCCGGTCCTTGACCAGCAGCCTGCGGGCCGTCGTCCAGGGCGCCTCGCCGCGCCGCCGTGCCGACTCCAGGACCGTACGGCCGACATGGTCGGCGAGGGCCGGGTCGGTCACCCCGGAGATCTCGATCGTGTCCCAGTCGACGGGCACGCCGTGGCAGCCGTCGGAGCCGACGACCTCCAGGTGGTGCCGGATCCGCTCGGCGGCCGCCTCGTCGGTGAGCCGCCCCAGGATCTCCTCCGGGCCGCCCTCGCTCGCCCAGCCGGGCAGCAGCGCCGCGAGCGTCGTACAGCCCGGGGTGTAGGGGTAGGTGTCGAGGCTGATGTCGGCGCCGCCGGCGATCGCCTCGTCCAGGAGGGCCAGCAGCTCGGGCGCGCGGCCCTTGTTCACGCCGAAGTTCATGGTGGCGTGCGCGAGGTGCAGGGCGCAGCCCGCCGCACGGGTCAGCTCCACCATCTCCGCGTACGCCGCCAGCGCGCCCGCACCGTAGGAGCGGTGGTGCGGGCAGTAGTAGCCGCCGTACCGGGCCACCACCCGGCACAGTTCGGTGAGTTCCGCGTCCTCGGCGTACATGCCGGGCGTGTAGGTGAGCCCCGACGACATGCCGACCGCGCCCTGCTCCATGCCCTCGGCGACCAGCTGTCGCATCCGGTCCAGCTCGGCGGGCGTGGCCGGGCGGTCCTCCCAGCCGACGGCGAGCGCGCGCACCGTGCCCTGCGGAATCAGATAGGCGGCGTTGACGGCGATGCCGCGGTCCAGCCGGTCCAGGTACTCGCCGACGGACCGCCAGTCGAAGTCGATGTCGTCGCCGTACCCGTTCCAGCCGGTGATCGCCCGGCGCACCGCGTCGAGCGTGCGGTCGTCGACCGGGGCGTACGACAGCCCGTCCTGCCCGATGACCTCCAGGGTCACGCCCTGCGCGGCCTTCGCGCTGTGATCGGGGTCGCGCAGCAGGGCGAGGTCGCTGTGGGCGTGCATGTCGATGAAGCCGGGGGCGAGCACCAGCCCCTCGGCGTCCAGCTCCCGGCGGGCCTTGGGCCGTTGGCATCCCGCCTGGGCAGCCTCCTGGACGATGGAGACGATCCGGCCGCCGTCCACCACCACGTCGGCGCGGTACGACGGTGACCCGCTGCCGTCCACGACGTCCGCGTCCCTGATGACCAGCTCTTCCACCGGCTGCCTCCTAGAAGAACGTGCGGATGTAGTCGACGACCGTGCCGTCCGCCTCGGCCAGCGGGATCAGCTGCCACTTGTCGAACGACGTGCACGGGTGGGACAGGCCGAGCCCGATCCAGTCGCCGACCTCCAGGTCCGCCTCCGGTTCGGTGCGCAGCCAGGCGTGCTGGTCGGACAGCCCGGTCACCGCGACGCCGGTCGCCGGCCGTTGTGTGCCGTTCCTGCGTACCACCTGGGCGAAGGGCAGGTCGAGGTCATGGGCCGCGTCCCGCTTGCCCGCGTTGGCGAAGGCCTGCCCGGCGCTCGGACGGGAGACGATCTGCGCCCACAGCCGGAAGGCGGGCTCCAGGGCGCCCTCCTCGGGGACCCGGTTGAAGGGGGTCACCTTGCGGTAGTGACCGTCGTCGTGCGAGACGTAGGCGCCGGAGCGGAGCAGCTTCAGGACGGGCCGGGACAGCGCGGGGATGCCGGCGAACACATCGGCCACCGCGTCGAACCAGGCGCTGCCGCCCGCGCTGACGACGATCTCCCCGGCGTCCGCGAACCGGCCCGCCCGGTCGAAGTCCACGGCGAGCGCGATCAGCCGGCCCAGCCATGCGTGCACCCGCTCCGGGTCGGCCCGCGGCACCTCGCCCTCGTACCCGGCGACACCGACCAGCCGCAGCGTCCCCGCGGCGGCCACCGCGTCCGCGACCGCCGCGCACTCCGCCTCCGTCCGGACGCCGGTGCGGGCGTCCTCGCCGGCGGCCAGCTCGACCACGACGTCCACGGGGCGGGCGGCCCCGCGCAGCGCCGCGTCCATCAGCTCCACGCCGCGCACCGAGTCGACGTAGCAGACGAAGCGGAAGGACGGGTCCGCGGTGAGTTCGGCGGCGATCCAGCGCAGGGCCGCCGCGTCCACCAGCTCGTTGGCGAGGAAGATCCGCTCGACGCCGTACGCCCGCGCCACCCGCACCTGGTGCGGTACCGCCAGCGTGATGCCCCAGGCGCCGTGCGCGAGCTGGCGGTGGAAGAGCTGCGGGGCCATGGAGGTCTTGCCGTGCGGAGCGAAGGCCAGGCCGTGCCGGGTCGCGTACGTCTCCATGAGCTTCAGGTTGTGTTCCAGGCGCTCGGCGGACAGCGTGAGCACGGGGGTGGTGAAGCCGTCGGTGAAGAGGTTGCGGCGCTGGGCGGCCAGCTCACCGACGGTCAGCCCCGCGGCGTCCGGCGGGAGACCCTTGAAGCGGTGGTCGACGCGTTCCTCGGCCAGGCGTGCCAGCGCCTCGGTGCTCATGGAACCTCCCTGATCAGGTGTGTTGCTCATGTTGCAACGGCCGTTGCGTATATCGCTCACTGCTGTCTAACATCTCGGCCAACGCGGGGTCAACGGAGCCGCCAAGACCCGCGTACGCACCGAGGAGCCGCGACGATCGTGACCGACACCGGACCTTGCACGAACCCCGACGTCGTGGACGTCGTCGCGCTCGGCGAGTCCATGGTCACGTTCCTGCCCACCCGCACCGGCCGCCTCGCCGACGTGCCCTCCTTCGACCGTGCCATCGGCGGCGCCGAGTCCAACGTGGCCTGCGTCCTCGCCGCGGCCGGACACTCCACGCGCTGGGTCAGCCGGGTCGGCGCCGACGGCTTCGGCGACCATCTCGTCCGGGCCATCGGGGAATACGGCGTCGACGTCGCCTCGGTGCGGCGGGATACGGCGCGGCCCACCGGGATCTACTTCCGCACCGCAGGCGACCGGGCGGGCGACGACCACGAAGTCGCCTACTACCGGGCCGGTTCGGCGGCCTCCGCGATGTCCGTCGACACCGTGGACCCGGCGGCGCTGCGGGCCGCGCGCATCCTGCACCTGTCCGGGATCACGGCCGCGCTCTCCGCCGGCTGCCTCGACCTGCTGCGCGCACTGACCGCGCCCCGGCCCGGCCGCCGGCCCCTCGTCTCCTTCGACGTGAACTTCCGTCCGGGCCTGTGGCGCGACGCCGCCGCGCCCCGCGTGTTGCTGGACCTCGCCCGCGGCTGCGACCTGGTCTTCGTGGGCACCGACGAGGCGGAGGCGGCCTGGGGCGTCACACCGGACCCGACCGCGATCCGCGCCCTCCTCCCAGAACCCAGAACCCTGGTGGTGAAGCAGGGCGCACGGGGGGCGACGGTCTTCGAACGGGTGGATGCCGCCGACACGGACGGCGCGGGCGACGTGGATGTGCCGGGCAGTGCCGGTGGCGCCCGCGGCAGCGGCGCGCATGGTGCCGGGGGTGCCCGGGGTGCCGACGCCGCCCGCGGTGTGCATGGTGCCCGGGGTGACGGCGCCGTGGGGGATCCGGGTCGCTCGGGCGACGTGGGCGGTGCTGGGAACACCCCGTCGGAGCGGACCGGCTCCGACCCCGGCCCTGGTCCCGGCCGCACCACGTCCGCGCCGGGCCGGGCCACACGGCCCGCAGCCGCCGCGGACTCGCCTACCTCCGTCCCCGTCGGGGAGACGGGCACTTCCGTCCCGACCTCGGACTCGCGTACCTCCGTCCCGGCCTCGGACACCCGCACCTCCGTCCCGGCCTTGGGCAACCGCGCCTCGGTCACCGCTTCGGACTCGCGAGCTTCGGCCCCTGCCTCGGACACGTGTGCCTCGGGCCCCGCTTCGGACACGGGTGCGCGTGCCTCCGGCTCCGGTTCGGGCGTGGGCGCCTCGGTTCCTGTGCCGAACACGGGTGTCTCCGTCCCCGCCGCGGACACCCGTACCTTCGTGCCCGCGTTGAATGTCGATGTCGTCGCGCCCGTCGGGGCCGGGGACGCCTTCGCCGCCGGGTTTCTGTCCGCGACGCTGCGCGGGCTGTCCGTGCGGGAGCGGATCAGGGCCGGGCATCTCATGGCCGCCGCCGCGCTCACCGTGCCCGGCGACCTCGCCGTGCCACCCTCCAGGGACCACGCCGACCGGCTGATCGCCCTGGACGACGCGGCCTGGGGGAGACTTCGACTCGGCCCCGGCTGGACACACGCCGCGGGCCGGGCCGATGAGGAGGTACCCACGCCATGAGCCAGACCGTCGACCGCGCGCTGAGCATCCTGCCGCTGCTCGCCGAGGGCCCCGCCGACCTCGGCCAGGTCGCCGACCGGCTCGGCGTGCACAAGTCCACCGCGCTGCGCCTGCTGCGCACCCTGCACGAACACGGCCTCGTCTACCGCCAGGCCGACCAGCGCTACCGGCTCGGCGCCCGTCTCTTCGCCCTCGCCCAGGAGGCGATGGAGAACCTGGACGTCCGTGAGATCGCCCACCCCCACCTGGTCCGCCTCAACGAAGCCTGCGGACACACCGTCCACCTCGCCGTGTACGAGGAGCACGAGGTGCTGTACATCGACAAGGTGGAGAGCCGCTACCCGGTGCGCATGTACTCGCGGATCGGCAAGCCCGTCGCCATCACCGTCGCCGCCGTCGCCAAACTGCTCCTCGCCGACCTGTCCGACGCCGAGCGCCGCGCCCTCGCGGAACAGCTCGACTACCCCATGTACACGGCCCGTTCCACCCCCAACGCCCCCGCCTTCCTAAGGGAGTTGGACAAGGTCCGGGAACAGGGCTGGGCCACCGACCTCGGCGGCCACGAGGAGTCCATCAACTGCGTCGCCGCCCCCATCCGCGGCGCGGACGGCCGGGTGGTCGCCGCGATGTCCGTCTCCGCGCCGAACGTCGTCGTCACCGCCGACGAACTCCTCACCCTGCTCCCGCAGGTGCGCCGCACCGCCGACGCCATCAGCGGCGAGTACTCCGGCAGAACTCCAGCGAAGGAAACCCCCGCATGACCGAGAAGACCGCGCTCACCCCCGCGACCCACACCACCCCGCCCGCGAAGTTCTCGCACGGTGTCAAGAAGGGCAACGTCCTCCAGGTCGCCGGTCAGGTCGGATTCCTCCCCGCCGAGCCGGGCAAGCCGCCCACGCCGGCCGGCCCCACCCTGCGCGAGCAGACCCTCCAGACCCTCGCCAACGTCAAGGCGATCCTGGAGGAGGGCGGCGCGAGCTGGGACGACGCGATGATGATCCGCGTCTACCTCACCGACGTCGCGCACTTCGCTGAGATGAACGACCTCTACAACGCCTACTTCGAGGAGCAGGGCCTCACCCAGCCGCCCGCCGCGCGCACCACCGTCTACGTCGGCCTGCCCGCGGGACTCCTCATCGAGATCGACGCGCTCGCCGTACTCGGCTGACCGCTGTCCCCGCACCCGTACTCCGCAGGCACGGCGCTCCCCACCCCCGGGGCGCCGTGCCGCGATCCCCCCTGCCCGAAAGCACCGTGTACCCCCGTAGAGGACCCCCGCATGACCCCCATATCCCTGCCGCTCGCCGCCGCCGCGCCCGCCGCGCCACCCCACACCGGAGGGCTGCTCCTCCTGGTCGACGGCACCGCGGGACTGCTCGTCGTCGCCGCCATCGGCATCGCCCTCCTGCTCTTCCTGATCATCAAGGCGCGGCTGCAGCCGTTCGTCGCCCTCCTCGCCGTCTCCATCGCCGTCGGCCTGCTCTCCGGCCTGTCGGTCACCGAACTCTTCGGCACCGTCCAGCGTTCCGACGCAGTCTCCACCATCGAATCCGGAATGGGCGGCATCCTCGGCCACGTCGCGATCATCATCGGTCTCGGCACGATGCTCGGCGCGATCCTCGAAGTCAGCGGCGGGGCCGAGGTGCTGGCATCCCGGCTGCTCGGCCTGTTCGGCGAGCGGCGGGCGCCCCTCGCGATGGGTCTGACGGGCCTGATCTTCGGCATCCCCGTCTTCTTCGACGTCGGCATCTTCGTGCTCGCGCCCATCGTGTACGCCGCCGCCAAGCGCTCCGGCCGGTCCATCCTGCTGTACTGCCTGCCGCTGCTCGCCGGCCTGTCCATGACCCACGCCTTCCTGCCGCCGCACCCCGGCCCGGTGGCCGCCGCCGGGCTGCTGCACGTCCAGCTCGGCTGGATCATCCTCATGGGCATCGTCTGCGGCATCCCCGCCGTGCTCGCAGCCTGGGCCTTCTCCGCCTGGATCGGCCGGCGGATCTTCGTGGCCGTACCGCAGGACATGGTCGAGGCCGCCGAGGAGGCACGGCGGGCGGTGGTCGAGGAACAGCGGGCGGCCGGTACGCGGCCGCAGGAGCAGCCGGTCCCGTTGGGCACGGTCCTCACCATCATCGGCACCCCGCTGGTGCTGATCCTCGCCGCCACCTTCTCCTCCATCGCCCTTGACCCTTCCACCACCCGCTCGGTGATCGAGTTCTTCGGCAACCCGTTCGTGGCGCTGACCATCGCGCTGCTGCTCGCGTACTACCTGCTGGGTCTGCGCCGGGGCTGGTCCCGCAAGTCCCTGGAGACCGTGTCGACCTCCTCGCTGAAGCCGGTCGGCAACATCCTGCTGGTGGTCGGCGCGGGCGGTGTCTTCGGCGCCGTGCTGAAGGCGAGCGGCGTCGCGCAGGCCCTGTCGGACACCTTCCACGACGTCGGCCTGCCGGTGCTCGTGCTCGCCTATCTCATCTCGGTCGTGCTGCGGGTGGCCCAGGGTTCGGCGACCGTCGCGATCGTCACCACGGCCGGCATCGTCGCCCCCCTCCTCGCCGAGGGCGACCACTCCCAGGCGTTCGTCGCGCTCGTCATCATGGCGATCTCGGCCGGCTCCATCTTCGCCTCGCACGTCAACGACGGCGGCTTCTGGATGGTCGCCAAGTACTTCGGCATCAGCGAACGCGACACTCTGAAGACATGGACCGTTCTGGAGTCGGTCCTGTCGGTCGCGGGCTTCGTGGTCGCGGCCGTACTGAGCCTGTTCGTCAGGTGAGTTGAGCGGTCCTGAGCAGGGTCGCGTGACCAGGGTGAACCGGCGTGAAGGGTGGGCTGACTGGTTCCGGCACAGGAACGTCGTCCATACTGCCCGCGTGGAGCAGCGCATAGGATCGAGCAGCCAGCCCCTTGAGGGCGCCGGATTCGACCCGGCCTTCATTCCCGGGATCACCGCACCCGTGCCGGCGGACCGGCAGGACACCGAGGCGGAGGACGCCGTCGAGACCGAGGAGACGGCCTCGGTACGCGACATGGAAGCGCCCGCCGCCAAGGCCGAGGAGGGCGCCGAGGCCGCGCAGGACAAGGCGGAGGCCGAGGACGCCAAGGCCGAGGGCGAGGACGAGCAGGACGGTGACGAGGGCGAGCCTGACGGCCCGGTCTTCGAGGCCGCCGACCGCCGTGCCCGGATAGTCGCCGACCGCAAGGGCGTCCGGCTCCGCCTCGACGAGGAGTCCTGCGAGTTCCGCTGGGACGAGATCGGCGCGGTCGAGACGGAGGCGCCCCGCTTCGGGAAGCGTTTCACCGTCACGGTGCACACCCCTGACCGCCGCTGGTACCCGATCGAGATCGAAGCGACGGCCAGGGCGCGCTTCAAGGAGTGGGAGGAGCAACTGGACGCCGTGCTCGACGCCTACTTCGAGGACTGAGCGCTCCGCGCCCCTTCGGGACGCTGTCGAACCGCAGCGGACTTCACTGGACCTGCTTGGCGGCCCCCACCGGGGGGCCGCCCGGCCGCAGCACTCACCGAAGCGCGCGCCATGGCGAGGCATCTCAGCCGCGGCGGTACGTAGCTCCTCGTACCGGACCTCCGGGATACGGACGGTCGCGGGCTGCCCGGCCCGGACCACGAGGTACTGCCCGCGGCCCGGTCCGTCAGGCGACAGCTGTCAGCTCCGCGACCCGGGCGAACTCTTCCCCCAGGCGGTCGCGTCCGAGGGCGGCGAACTCGCGGTCCAGGTCCGCCGGTGTCACGTCATGGAGTTCCACCATCGTGCGGGCGGCCCGGACCCACGGGGCCCACTGGGACCCGTACTTCACCTGCTCCATGTGACACGCGGGGATGGGCTGAAGCGTCACGGGGTGGTGGAGGGGACCGACGACTCCCCACGCGGGCACGCATCTCGCCCACGCCGCCACGAACCGCCCACCCCGCAGGGCACGGCAGAGCTGGATGGAGATCCCGGCGCACGGCACGCACACCGGCGGACTCGTCGTCCGCTCCCCCTCCCGGACCGCACCGCAGGAGTCCCGCAGGAGAAACAGATGCGGGCCGCCCGGGTCCGGCGGCATCCGACCGCAGACCTGGCACATCATGTTCAGCATGGCCCGACGCTGCCGGTAGGGGTGGACGTTCCGTAGCTGTGGGCTGCCCCTGCGTTGCTTGGGCCGCAGGGCGTACCGGACCCAGAGCACACCGAAGCTGTCCCGGTCGTACGGGGTTTCATCCGCGTACGCGATCCCAGGGGCCACGCGGCGGCGGACGATCGGGCACTTCAGGAGCCGTTCCTCGCTCCATCCGGCGATGTAGGGGACGATGCCTGGCGGTGCCGGAGGCAACACGATCGAGAACCTTTCTTTGTCGGGACGAGGGTGACGGCCCGGCACACCGCAGGGCATCACGGGGTCGGGTGTGCCGGACCGGGCCCGCCGGCTCCCGCGGGGGGACCGACGGGTGTGCGGGGACCGCGCCCCTGCGGTCGTCTGCCGGCGGGTCACCGGCGGTTGTCCCTGACGAGCCGGTACAAGCCGCGGCCGACGATGCACCTGGCGGCCGTCGCCTCCGTCTCACAGAGGTCGCACAGGGGCGCGTGGGCGAACAGGCCGCGGTGCGCCCGGTTAGCGGTGCAGGTCCGGCAGGCGCGCGGGAAACACGTACCATCCTCAGCCTTTTGCTCGCCAAGGTCGACAGCCGTCTCGATCGTCAGAGGCTGGCCGCACCAGATGCATACGCGGCCGGCCGCGCGGTCCTCGTTCAGGCCGAGCAGGGCCGGGAGCGCCAGGACGTCCAGCACTTCCAGCTGGATATCTACGGCTGTTCTGCTCATCGGGTGCTCTCCAGGGGCAGCGGCACGAGCACACCAGATCCGGGCCGGGGGCCGCGCAACCGCCGCACTCCAGAGATGATCGCCGACGTCCTCTCCGGACGGCTCGGCCGGGGCATCAGCCTTGACGACATCGGGATGGGCACCCGATCTACGCCGCACCCAGCAGGGACTCCGCTTGAGGGGTTCATCGGCCGGGCGACCGCACTGTGGCGCGGTGACCACCAGCAGCGCGAGGACGTCCAGCGCACGCCCGTGATCACCGGCCTGCCCGCCGTCGGCCCCGTCTGGGAGTGGGAGAACCCGCCTGACGACGTGGACGTGTCCAGCCGTGGCACCATCCGCGTGGGCCTGCCCGACGTCGAGCATTTGCGGACCGCGCGTCGGCACTACGAGCAGATGTACCGAAAGGCGGGCGGCGTCGGGACTCGGGGCCGTGTCCTGCGGTTCCTGACAGAAGACACGGCGCCGCTGATGCGCGGCACCTATACGGACGCCACCGGCCGCGAGTTGCTCCGGGCCGTCGGCGGGCTCGTCGCCGTTGCCGGGATCTGTGCCTACGACTCCAACGCCCAGGGCCTCGCGCAGCGCTACTACCACCAGGCCCTGAGGCTGGCGAAGGCGAGCGGGGACAGGGCGTTCGGCGGGTACGTGATAGCGCTCCTCGTCAACCACTCCCTCTTCATGGGCGAGTACCGGCAGGCGGTCGCGTTCGCCGAGGCAGGGCTGCGCACCGCCGGACACGCCATCAGTCCGGCCCTCGCCCGCATGGGCGACCAGACGGCCGCCCACCAGGCCATGGGGCAGGCGGAGATCGCATCCGGGCAGATCCGCCCGGACGAGGAGCCGGACGAGACCGGGTACGTCCAGCCCGGCCTGCTGGAGACCGCGATGGCGGACACTCTGATGCGGCTTGGTGACACCGGGCCTGCGCAGCAGTACGCCGCCGAGGCCGTTGCCGTCCAGACCCACGCCCGCGGTCGGATGCACCGGCTTGCCACCCTCGCCGACTGCGAACTGCGGGCGGGGGAAGTCGACCGTGCCGCCGGCACCGCGATGCAGATGCTCGACACCGTGGCAGGGATGGAGTCGCATCGGCTCCACGACCGGCTCGTCGGCGTACGCCGCAACCTCGCCACCACCCGTAGCGGGTCAACGCGCGAGGTCGTCGACCGGATCGACGAGACTCTTCGCATCCCGCTGTAGCCGACTGTGGTCGGATAGGGCGCGTCCCCGAAGGAGAGGCAGCAGGGTGTCAGTGTGGCGGAACCTCGGCGAGCGTACCGTGTACGAGAGCCGGTGGGTCAAGGTGAACATGGCCGACGTGGAGCTGCCGGACGGCCGGCACCTTGACCACACCGTGATCCGGCTGCGGCCCGTGGCGGTGGCCACGGTCGTGAACGAGGCGGACGAGGTGCTGCTGCTGTGGCGGCACCGGTTCATCACCGGCGCGTGGGGCTGGGAGTTGCCGTCGGGTGGGACCGGTGAGGGCGAGGACCCCTCGGTCGCGGCGGCGCGGGAGTTCGAGGAGGAGACCGGGTGGCGGCCCGGCCCGTTGCGGCTGCTCCTGGCGGTCGACCCGATGCCGGGGATCTCGACGTCGCATCATCGGGTGTACTGGTCGGATCACGCCGAGCAGGTGCGCACCGTGCCGGAGGATGCGCACGAGTCCGCGCGGCGGGAGTGGGTGCCGCTCGCGAAGATGCCCGCGTTGGTCGCCCGTGGTGAAGTGCGGTCGGCCAACGCGGTGGCGGCGCTGCTGATGCTGCACCATCTGCGCCTCGGATGATCGAGGGCATGACGAAATGGCTCCCACGGCCGAAGGCAGCAGGGGCCAGACGATCAGCGAAGAAGGTACTGGGAGGCAGCCTTCAACCCACCGTCTGCCCCCAAACCACCACGACCGGGGCCTTGCACCACTGGCACAGCGGACGCCCGCCGGAGCCGTACTGGTAACCGTCCGGCCGCCGGGGGCCGACGCGGAAGGGGGGCGTTGGCCGAAGCCGCCGCCCCCGGATGCCGCGTGGCGTTACGGCAGTGCGTGCACGTGGGGCCCCACCGTGTTCGACCAGGCGTTGCCCGAGGTCGCGTCCCAGTTGGTCGACCAGGTCATCGCGCCCCGCAGGTCGGGGTAGGTCTTCGACGGCTTGAACGAGCCGCAGCCCGTGCCCTTCGTCAGGCAGTCCAGGGCGTTGTTGACCACCGTCGGGGAGACATAGCCGCCGCCCGCCGCACGTGTCGACGCCGGCAGGCCCAGGCCGACCTGCGACGGCGCGAGACCGCCTTCGAGCTGGATGCAGGCCAGCGCGGTGAGGAAGTCAACCGAGCCCTGGCTGTACACCTTGCCGTCACAGCCGAGCATCGAACCGCTGTTGTAGTACTGCATGTTGACGACCGTGAGGATGTCCTTCACGTTCAGCGCCGTCTGGAAGTAGCCGTTCGACGTGGACTGCATGTCGATGGTCTGCGGGGCCATCGTCAGCACCAGCGACGAGCCCGCCTTCGCCGACAGCGAGCGCAGCGCCTGCGTCATGTACGTCGCGTTCAGCCCGTTCTCCAGGTCGATGTCGACGCCGTCGAAGCCGTACGTCTGCATCAGCGAGTACACCGAGTCGGCGAAGTTCGCCGCGGACGCCGAGTCGTTCACCGACACGGTGCCCCGCTCGCCGCCGACCGAGACGATGACCTTCTTCCCGGCGGCCTGCTTCGCCCTGATGTCCGCCTTGAACTGGTCGACGGTGTAGCCGCCGAGGCCGGCCGAGTCCAGGTTGAAGGTGACCGCGCCGGGCGTGGACGTCGCGTCCGCGAAGGCCACCGCGATGATGTCGTACGCCGAGGGCACGTCGGAGACCTTCTGGACCGTCGCTCCGTTGTTGAAGTTCTGCCAGTAGCCGGTGACGGCGTGCCGGGGCACCGTGCCGCTGCCTCCGCCGTTGCTCGTGGCGGTGGTGCCGGTGACCGTGGCCGACTTCGGTGACTCGCCCGCCGAGTTCGTCGCCGTCACCTGGAAGGAGTACGAGGTGGCGGCGGCGAGGCCGGTCACCGTCGCCGATGTGCCGGTCACCGCCGTGACCTTCGTGCCGTTGCGGTAGACGGAGTAGCCCGTCGCGCCGGACACCGTGCCCCAGGACAGAGAGACCGAGGAGGACGTCGTCCCGGAGACGGCGAGGCCGCTCGGGGCGCCCGGGACGGTCGGGGCCGGGTCGCCGCCGCCCCCGCCGTCCGGACCGTGGACGGACAGGTCGTCCGCGATGTACGCGGCCTGGCCGTACCAGCCGTGCGTGTAGACGGCGACGGACGTGGTGCCGGAGCCCGTCGTGAACGTCGTCGTCAGCTGCTTCCAGGAGGCCGAGTCGGGCGTCCAGGTGGACACGTCGGTGGTGCCGGTGCCCGTCACGCCCAGGTAGGCGTAGCCGCCCTGCACCCACGCGCTCAGCGTGTACGTCGAGTTCGGCCGCACCGCCACCGTCTGGGTGCAGCGCGCGTTGTCCTGCCCGGCCGGCGTCGCCTTCAGCGCGGCGGTGCCCGAGTGCACCGGTGACGAGACGGTCGTACCGCTGCCCGCGGAGCAGGTCCAGTTGCTCAGGCCGGATTCGAAACCGGCGTTCTTGGCGTTGTTGACGTCCGCCGCGGCCGCGGGTGCGGCGGCGAGTCCCGCCACGGACAGGGCGAGCGCGGCCGTCACGGACCAGGTCCGTATCCGTCGTCTGTTGCGTCCGGGCATGCCTGGTGCGCGGTCCACTGGGGCCTCCGGAGGGGGGGAGTGGGCGGGGAGAAGGGGAGAGGACGGTGGCCACCGCTGGCCTACAAGTTGGTCCAGACCAATCCCGCTGTCAAGAGGTCCAGACCAAAATCGCCTGGGGTGGGACGTTCAACCTGTCCCGATTTGAAGCGAGTTGTGAGAAGACGGATCCCGCCCGGCCGCACAAACGGTGTTCTCCGGTCACAGAGCCGTGGATACAGTGCTCACGTAGTCACGCAGTGAAGTCGTCCCGGCGCACCGGCGTCACCCCGGTGGGCCCCCGGATGTGAAGAGCGGGGAGCTGCGCGTGCCAACTGCCATCGCCGTGACCAGTGCCGACATGGCGCTGTCCGCGCAGGACGAACGGACCATGCCCGCCGTCGTGCTGCGGGACCTCGACAAACGGCCGCTCGACCACGCCCTCGCCGAGCTGAACGGGCTCGTCGAGCAGCACGGGCATCTCATCGTCGTGGGCTCACAGGCCGCCCCCGCGGCGGTGACCCAGCGGCTGCACACCCTCCGCTCGCTCCTGGAGAGCGACCGGATCGCCCTGTTCCAGCCGGCTCTGCCGCCCCTCGGAATCGCCGTCCTGGCCCGCCAGTTGCGCCAGCTCGCCTCCTGCGACCTCAGCCCGGGCGTGCTCGCCTCCGCGGGCCGGCTGCTCACCCACTACATCCACGCCGGCGCGGTCCTCGGCTCGGTCGCCAAGCTGGACCGGATACCCGTGGGACTGAAGGCGCACGCCAAGTCCTGGGTGCCGGGCAGCCAGTTCGCGGTGGTCGCCCACCCCCAACCGCAGCTCGTGCGCGTCGGCCCCGAAGCGACCCTGCCAGGACCCGAGTTCAGCACCTGGATGCTGGTCGCCAAGGGGCAGCTGCAGTCCGAGTGGATCGGCACGCTCGCCACGTCCTGGGGCGCGCACGGGCTGCGCGAGGCCCCGCTGCCGGCCGAGTCCGCGAACTGGTGGGGGACGGGCCGGATCATCGAGTTCTGCGGCTATCTCGCCGACCTCTCCGTCCTCTACCAACTGGTCACCTCCGTGCGGCAGAACACCTGTCACTGGTGCGGCGTCGACGTCATCGGCGACCGCTGCGTCTTCTGCTCCGCCACCCCGCCCGGCCATGAGCCACCCGCCCCACGGGCCCTCGAACAACGGACGCCCGCCTGACCGTCCGGCACCGCGACACCGCTCACCCATACGACTGCGCACGACCGACTCCCCCAATGAGGTTGCACGGTTCATGAACTCCCGTCAGCGCCGCGGCGTGATACTCCTGGTCCTGTCGGTCCTCTGCGCCCTCGGCGCGTTCGCCGGCGTGCTCTCCGTCATCGACGACGTGAAGTCCAAGGTCGGCCCCGAGGTCACCGCGTACCGGCTCAGGTCGAACGTGGCGCCGTACACGCCGCTGACCACGGGCCAGTTCGCGAAGATCCGGATGCCCGAGCGCTGGCTGTCGGCCAACGCCGTCACCGATCTGCGGCAGATCCGCGGCAAGATCGCCGTGACCACCCTGCGCGAGGGCTCCCTGCTGCAGACCGACATGATCGTCGACCAGCCGGCCCTGCGGCCGGGGGAGCAGGAGGTCGCCATCATGATCGACGCGGCCACCGGTGTGGCCGGCAAGATCACCCCCGGCTCCCGGGTCAACGTCTACGCCACCTTCGAGGGCAGGCAGCAGGGCGACCCCGACCAGTCCAAGATCATTGTGACCAACGCCCGGGTCCTCGACGTCGGCAAGCTGACCTCCCTGGAGCCGGACAACAAAAACCAGCAGCCCACCGACGCCGTCCCGATCACCTTCGCGCTGTCCACCATCGACGCACAGCGCATCACCTACGCCGAGTCGTTCGCCCAGCGGGTCCGGCTCGCCCTGGTGGCACCCGGCAGCGAGACCACCGTGCCGGACAAGGACCGCACGTACGAACTCGCGACGGACAAGTGAGAGGCGGCCCGCATGCCCACCAGAATCCTCCCGGCCGTCGGTGACCCGGACGCCGTACGCTCCCTCATCACCCTGCTCAGCCAACTGCCGGACGCCGAACCGCTCCCCCCGGTCGGCGACTCCACCCAGCTCGTCGACACCCTCGCCCGGCTCGCCGCCGAGTCCGTCGACGAACTGCCCGAGGTCGTCGTCGTCCACGAACGCATCGGACCCGTACCCGCCCTCGAACTCGTCCGCGAGATCGCGCTGCGCTTCCCCGCCGCCGGCGTCATCCTCGTCACCACCGACGCCGGCCCCGGCCTGTTCTCCGCCGCCATGGACTCCGGCGCCCGCGGCCTGGTCACCCTCCCGCTGAGCTACGACGAACTGGCCAGCCGGGTGCACGCGGTGGCCCAGTGGTCGCAGGGCGTACGCCGCCATCTCGGCCACGGCGCCGACGTGTTCGGCGGCGTCGGCGGCACCGTCGTCACCGTCAGCGGCGCCAAGGGCGGCGTCGGCGCCACCTTCGCCGCCGTCCAACTCGCCCTCGCCGCCCAGGCGTCCGGCCGGTCCACCGCCCTGGTCGACCTCGATCTGCAGACCGGTGACATCGCCTCCTACCTGGACATCCAGTTCCGCCGCTCCGTCGTCGACCTCGCCGCCATCACCGACATCTCCCCGCGCGTCCTCGCCGACGCCGTCTTCCGCCACGACACCGGCCTCGCCCTGCTGCTCGCCCCCGGCGAGGGCGAACGCGGCGAGGAGGTCACCGACCGGGCCGCCCGGCAGATCATCGGCGCCCTGCGCTCCCGCTACGAGGTGGTCGTGGTGGACTGCGGCGCCCAGCTCAGCGGCGCCGGCGCGACCGCCGTGGAGATGGCGGGGACGGCGCTGCTGCTGACCACCCCCGACGTCGTCGCCGTACGGGCCGCCAAGCGCACCGTGCGCATGTGGGACCGGCTGCAGATCCGCAAGGCGGAGGAGACCACCGTCGTCGTCAACCGGCACACCAGGAGCACGGAGATCCAGCCGCAGCTGATCCAGCGCATCACCGGCACCGCGCTGGCCCGTACGACGGTGCCCGCGGGCTTCAAGGAACTCCAGGGCGTCGTGGACGCCGGACGCGTCCACGAACTCGACAGCCGCAGCGCGGTGAAACAGGCCCTGTGGGCGCTCGCCGGCGAACTCGGCCTGGCCGGCGCGCCCGACGCGCCGCCGCACCGCGGCGGCCGGCCGCGCGGCGACCGGGGCGCGGTGAGCTTCCGGCGCCGGAAGGAGTGAACGCCATGGACCGGCCGGCACGCGACCGGGGACAGGTCAGCATCGAACTCCTCGGCATGACCCCGCTGATCCTGCTGACCCTGGTGCTGATGTGGCAGTGCGTCCTCGTGGGGTACACCTACACGCTCGCGGGGAACGCTGCCGACGAGGCGGTACGGGCCGGGACGGCCGCGGCGCCGGGCGAGCGGCAGGCCGCCTGCGAGCAGGCGGGACTCGGGCACCTGTCGGAGGCGTGGAAGGGGGATGCCACGGTGACGTGCGGGGGGAGCGGCTATGTGACCGCCGACGTGTCCCTCAAGGTGCCCGTCCTCTTCCCCGGGACCGTCGCCTTCCCGGTCACCGTCCACGGCCACGCGGGCGCGGTGGAGGAGGCGAAACACTGACATGCACGACTTCGCTAGCCGCGACCGGAACGGCGACACCCGTCCCCACCCCGAGCCACCCCCTCCGGGCACCCGCCCAGACGAAGAAGCAGGGCGCGTCCCGCGGCGGGATCGGGGGCAAGTGGCCATCGAGTATCTGGGGTTCATCCCGGTCCTGCTGCTCGTCGCCCTCGCGGGCATTCAGCTCGGGCTCGTCGCGTACACCGCGCAGCAGGCGGGGACGGCGGCGCGCGCGGGGGCGCGAGCCGCCTCGTTGCGGCAGGACGTCGGCCAGGCCTGCGCGGGCGCGGTCAGCGACTGGCTCGCCGACGACACACAGTGCGCGACCGCGGAGCTGGGCGACTCGGTCGAGGTCACCGCCACCGTCCACATCCCCTCGGTCGTCCTCGGCTGGAACTTCGGGGAAGCCCGCAAGTCCGCCACCATGCCGCTCGACCACTGAACGAGGAGCAGCCCAGCCATGAGCCTGCGGGCACGCATCAACTCCCCCGAGGAGCAGGGCAGCCGGGGCGAGGACGGCCACCTGGTCGCCACCTACCGCGCCAAGCTCCTGGAGGAGATCGACCTCGCGGAGATGAGTTCCCTCGCGGCGGCCGAGCGGCGGGCCCGCCTTGAGCGGGTGCTCGGTCACATCATCAGCCGCGAGGGCCCGGTCCTGTCGACGGCCGAACGCTCCCAGCTGATCCGGCGCGTCGTGGACGAGGCGCTCGGCCTCGGCATCCTGGAACCCCTGCTGGAGGACCCGTCCATCACCGAGATCATGGTGAACGGCCCCGACGCGATCTTCGTGGAACGCGGCGGCCGGGTCGAGCAGTTGCCGCTGCGGTTCGTCTCCGCGGACCAGCTGATGCAGACGATCGAGCGGATCGTCTCGACGGTCAACCGCCGTGTGGACGAGTCCAATCCGATGGTCGACGCCCGGCTCCCGTCCGGCGAGCGGGTCAACGTCATCATCCCGCCGCTGTCCCTCACCGGCCCCATCCTCACCATCCGCCGTTTCCCGCGTTCCTTCACCCTTCAGGAGCTGATCGGCTTCGGCTCCCTGGACGAGCACATGGTGTTCCTGCTCTCCGGCCTGGTGCAGGCGAAGTTCAACATCATCGTCTCCGGGGCCACCGGCACCGGCAAGACGACCCTGCTCAACGCCCTGTCCGGACTCATCCCGGCGCACGAGCGGATCATCACCATCGAGGACTCGGCCGAACTCCAGCTCCAGCAGACCCATGTCGTCCGCCTGGAGTCCCGCCCGCCGAACGTCGAAGGCAAGGGCCAGGTCAGCATCCGCGACCTGGTACGCAACTCGCTCCGCATGCGTCCCGACCGCATCGTGGTCGGCGAGGTCCGCGGCGGCGAGTCCCTGGACATGCTCCAGGCGATGTCCACGGGCCACGACGGCTCCCTGGCGACCGTGCACGCGAACAGCGCCGAGGACGCCCTCACCCGGTTGCAGACCCTCGCCTCCATGTCCGACGTCGAGGTCCCCTTCGTGGCCCTGCACGACCAGATCAACAGCGCCGTCGATGTCCTCGTCCAGCTCACCCGGTTCGCCGACGGCGCCCGCCGCATCACCGAGATCGCCCTGCTCGACAGCCACGGCAGCGAGCCGTACCGGCTGGCCACCGTGGCCCGCTTCGACGCCCGGCCCATGACCCCCGACGGCCGCGTCCACGGCGCCTTCCGGTACTTCCCCCTCCCGCGCCGCACCGCCGACCGCCTCTACATGGCGAGCCAACCCCTGCCGCAGGCCTTCGGCGTCGCCCAGAGCGCGGACCAGCTCGCCACCCGAGAGGCCAGGTAGGTAGGCACCCATGGAACTGCACACGCTCGTCACGCTCACCACCGGCGTCACCCTGCTGACCTGCGTCCTGGCCGTCGTCGGCGGGCACACCTACGCCTCGGGCCGGGCCCAGCGCGCCGCCCTCGTCGAACGCCTCAGTCACACCGGCCAGGTCCCGGCCACCGGCCGCCGGCGCCGCTTCCGCACCCTCGACCGCCGGCTGCGCCGCACCCGGCTCGGCCGGAAGCTGGAACTGCGTCTCCTGGCGACCGGCCTGGACGTCACACCGGGCGAGTTCTTCGCGACCATGCTCGCCGTGGTCGCCGCCCTGTGGCTGATCGGCCAGGCCGTGCTCGCCCCCTTCTTCGGCCCGCTCGCCGGGCTGGCCGGGGTGTGGGCGGCGCTGCTGTTCCTCAACTGGCAGCGGCAGAAGCGGATCGAACGCTTCATCAACCAACTCCCGGAACTCGCCCGCATCCTGGCCAACGCCACCCAGGCCGGCCTCGCCCTGCGCACCGCGATCGGCCTGGCCGCGGAGGAGCTTGAGGCCCCCGCGGGCGAGGAACTGGCCAAGGTGTCCGACCAGTTGGCGATCGGTCACTCGATGGACGACGCCCTGGGCGAACTCGCCGACCGGCTGCCCTCGCGCGAACTGGTCGTCCTGGTCACCACCCTCGTGCTGTCGAACCGCGCGGGCGGCCAGGTGGTCAGCGCGCTGCGCAACCTCACCGACACACTGGAGGAACGCAAGGAGACCCGGCGCGAGATCCGCACCCAGCTCTCCCAGGTGACCATGACGTCGTACGCCGTCCCCGCGCTCGGCGTGGGCGCGCTGTTCCTCATGAACGGCGTCAAGGACGGCGCCCTGGACCGGATGACCGGCTCGCCGATCGGCCAGGCCTGCGTGGTCATCGCGTTCGCGATGTACGCGGTCGGATTTGTACTCATCCGCCGTATGAGCCGTATCGACGTCTGAGCGCCGGGCCGCATGGAGAAGCAAGGAGAAGGAACGGAAGGAGGGGATCCGCCATGGGACTTCTGCTGGCGGCGGTGACGGGCCTCAGCGTCTGGGGCGTGTTCGCTGGGATCCGCATGTACCGGGCGGAGGCCAAGCTGCCGCGCGACCTGGCCGTGGCCCTGGAGGTGGGCGCCACCCGCACCGGCGCCGTCGGCTCGCTGGTCGACCGCATGGGCATGCGCTACGCCCCCGCGGTGCTGCGCCTGATGGGACCCAGACGGGTCGCCAGATACCGCCGCAGGATCGACCTCGCGGGCAACCCGGGCGGCCTGACCATCGACCGCTACGCGGCGCGACGCGCCGTCTACGGCGCGCTCGGTGGCGTCGGCTTCCTGGTGATGGTGATGCGCGGCCAGTACTTCCTCGCGCTGCTCCTGCTCGCCTTCGGCGCGTTCTGGACCGAGGTCGGCATCTGGTCGGCGATCCGCATCCGCAAGGACGTCATCGAGCGCACGCTCCCGGACTTCCTGGACGTCCTCGCGGTGGTGGTGAGCGCGGGGCTGGGCTTCCGGCAGGCCCTGGACCGGGTCGCCGCCAAGTACGAGGGACCCTGGGCCGACGAACTGCGCATCACCCTGCGCCAGATGGACCTCGGCATGAGCCGCCGCCAGGCCTTCGCGGAACTGCGCCGCCGCAACGACTCCGAGCAGGTCGCCATGTTCGTCACCGCGTTGCAGCAGGGCGAGGAACTGGGCGCGCCGATCGTCGACACCCTCGTGGCCCTCGCCAAGGACATGCGCCGCACCGACGCGCAGAACGCCCGCCGCAAGGCCGCCCGGGCGGTGCCCAAGGCCACGCTGATGATCACCACGTTCATGGTCCCGGCCACGATGCTTCTGCTGGGCGCCGGACTCCTGCTGGGCTCCGGGGTGGACTTCGGCTCCATCACGGGCAAGTAGACGGGGAAGCGGGCGGGGCGGGGGGTGAGCGCGGTGACGGTGACGAGAGACGGTGCGGCCGGCCGCCGCCGCGCACGCCTGCCCGGGTGGATGAGACGGACGCCGGCCCGCGGGACGACGGACCCGACCGGGACCGGACAGACCTGCCCGCAGCCACCAGGCCGGCAGTTCGGCCGGGCACCCGGCCAGGAACGGCTGGGCGACGTGACCCGGCCGGACACCGCCCCCGAGAAACTGCAACTGCGCGCCCTGCAGGCGATGTGCCGGCAGGTCTTCGGCTTCCGCCTCGCGATGATCGCGCTGGCCGCCCCCGCCGCCCTGGTCAACGCGTCCCCCGGCCTCGGCGTCCGCCTGGTGGGCGGCGCCGTCGTCATCACGTTCATGGTGTCGTACGTCCTGTTCCGCGACTGGGCACGCTTCGGGCCGCTCCTCCTGCGCCACCCCACCCTGCTGGCGGCGGACACCCTCATCGGCTCCCTCCTCCTCGTCTCGGCGGGCCCGGACACCACCCTCGCCTACGTCAGCGTCTGCACCCCCCTCCTCGCCGGCCTCCTCTACAGCTGGCGCGGCGCGGCCTGCTTCGCCTCGCTCCAGTCGCTGATCCTGCTCCTGGTCCACGCGACCCTGGAGCAGGGCCGCGGGGCCGATGTCGCCGAGTCACTGCTGCTGCCCGGCCTGTGCGTCATCGCCGGGGCCATGGGCTCGACCCTGCGCAACCTGATGCTCCGCTTCGGCGCCGCCACCCAGGCCCTGACGGCAGTGCAGGCCCGGCTCGCCGTCACGGAGGCGGTGAGCGCCGAACGCGCCCGGCTGGCCCGGGAGATGCACGACTCGGTGGCCAAGACCCTGCACGGCGTCGCCCTCGCGGCCGACGGTCTCGCCGCCTCGGCCGCCGCGGGCGCCCGCACGGACCCCGCCCTGATCGAACAGCAGGCGCAACTGGTGTCCCGTTCGGCCCGCCGGGCGGCGGCGGAGGCCCGGGAACTGCTCACCGACCTGCGCCGCCAGAACGACCCCGGGCTCCGCACCGAACTGCTGCCTCAACTGGCCGCGCTCACCGCCGAGTTCCGCACCCGCACGGGACTGCTCACCGAGTGCCGCCGAACGGGTGAGCGGCCCCTGCCCGCCGTACCGCCGGCGGTCGCCCGGCACCTCCTCGCCATCGTCTCGGAGGCCCTGGAGAACGCCCACCGCCACGGGGCGCCGGGCCGGGTGGACGTACGGGCGGACGTGCAGGGCGGGCTGCTGCGGCTGAGCGTGCACGACGACGGCCGGGGCCTGCCCCCCGGCAGCACCCTCGAACAACTGCGCCGCACCGGCCACTTCGGCCTGGTCGGCATGGCCGAACGCGCCGCGACGGTCGGTGCCCGCCTGCGCATCGGACGGGGCGACCACCCCCGGGGCACCGAGGTCCTGCTGGAACTGCCGCTGGCCGCGCTGACACCCCCCGCCCCCGCACCGGCCCACGAGGCCCGAGACGCATGAGAGGAGGCAGCCCGATGCCGGTGAACCCCTTCGAGAACCTTCCCCCGACCGCACCCGCCGCACCGCTCCGGATCGTGGTCGCCGACGACAACCCGGTGGTCCGAGCGGGCCTGACCGCCCTCCTCGGCGGCCGGGACGACACCACGGTCGTGGCGGAGGCCGCGGACGGCCGCGCGGCGTACGAAGCGGTCCTGGAACACCGCCCGGACGTCGTCCTGCTGGACGTCCGCATGCCCGGCGTCGACGGCCTTTCGGCGCTGCCGCACCTGGCACGGCTGGCCCCGGTCATGATGCTCACCTACAGCCATGAGGCGGAGATCGTCCAGGAGGCGGTGCGGCTGGGCGCGGGCGGCTATCTGGTGCACGGCGAGTTCACCGTGGACCAACTGGTCGCCGCGGTACGGGACATCACCCGGGGACGTCCGCACTTCACGCCCGCGGCGGCCGGCGCGTTGATGGCGCCCCTACGTCATCGAGCGCATGCAACTGCACACACCGAACCTGAACTCGCCCACAGTTCTCGACGTACTTCTCCACAAAACCTTTCGCAACTGCAACCTGCTGTGGGATCCTCGGTGCGGTCGCGGTACCAACTCAGCACGAGGGAGGCGGAGATCATGGACCTCGTCGCGTCCGGACTGAACAACCGGCAGATCGCCGCCGTGTGCTTCATCAGCGAGAAGACGGTCAAGAACCACATCAACCGCATCTTCGCCAAACTCCACAGCACCAGCCGCGCCCAGGCTGCCGCCAAATGGCTGGGGGTGGCCTGACATGACTTACCGCTACGGACGTTGGGCCCGGCAATGGGCCCTGGGACCCTGTGCCGGGCGCGGCACGGCATCGTACGTTCACCGGATCGAAGGCGAACCCGGAGGGGAGCACGATGAGCGACCTGATGCTGAGGACGGCCGTGGCGGCGAAGGTTCGCTTGAACGGTTGGAAGAACACGACGGTCGAAGCCGTTCGGCGCCGCGCCGGCGACAGCGGGCAGACCGCGGTCGAGTATCTGGGCATCATCGCGGTCGTGGTGGCCATCGTCCTGGCGATCACCGGCACGGACATCGGCAAGACGATCCTCGACAAGATCAAGGCCAAGATCACCGAGATCACCTGACGCGGCGGCGCGGGTCCAGGGACGCAGGGCAGGCCTTCCCCATCTACATCACGGTGGTGGCGGGTCTGCTCTTTCTGGCGTTGGCCTATCTCGCGATGGGCCAGGCCGCGGCCAACCGGAACGGCGCTCAGACGGCGGCGGACGCGGCGGCGCTCGCCGCGGCGCAGAACGCCCGTGATCAACTCGCCGGTGCATGGCTGGAGAACGTGCTCGATCCCGCCGTGTGGCAGGACATCTTCGACGGCAACGTGCCGTTGAATCGCTCGTGCTGGCGGGCCGGCCGGCTTGCCGCGCAGAACGACGCGAGGGTGCTGCACTGCCACGCCCCCGATCCGCTCACCTATCGGGTCGACGTCGAGACCAACAAGCCCGTCGGGCACTCCGTGGTCCCCGGTACGGAGGACATGAAGTCGGCGGCGTCCGCCACGGCCGTGATAGAGCCGCTCTGCGAGCCGCCTGTTGAAGGCGCCGAGGACAGCGCACTGCCGCAGCTCGCCTGCAAAGATCAGAACTGGGACCTGAATCCGGACGATCCGGCCGATCTCCCGGGGCCCGAGGACCTCTTCGACGTGCACTTGGCCGACTGACAAGGGAACGACGAGTCAAAGGAAGCGGAGCGATGAGCATTCGGTTCACTGCGAGGGCTCGCAGAGGGATGGCCGCCTTGGCCGTTGCGGTGGGGTTGGCCGTCTGCTCGGGTGGCTGCGGCGGGGGTGGTGGTGACGACAAGAAGCCGGAGAAGTCGGCGTCCGCTTCGCAGGACGGCGGATCCGAGCCGAGTGCTCAAGAAGGCCGGTCGGAGGAGCCGTTGGCCGAACTCAGGGGCCCGGACGGTTTGAACCTGAAGATCACGTCGGCCGAGAGGGATTCCGGCGGATTCGTCACTGTGAACGCGGAGCTGAAGAACGACGGCAGCAAGGACGCCGTGCTCTCGTCACAGCTCACGGGCAACGAGACCGAAATCATGAAGAACGGCCAGTCGTTCGGCGGAGCCACCCTGGTGGACTCCAAGAGCAGGAAGCGCTACTACGTCCTGCGTGACACGGACGGCCGCCCCCTCACGACCACCGGGGTCCAGACGGTCAAGGCGGGGGACATCGTCCCCGTCTTCCTGCAGTTCCCGGCGCCGCCGGCGAGCACGACCGAGGTGACCTTCCAACTGCCGACGTTCTCCAGCGGCACCGTTCAGATCTCCGGGTGAGGCAAAGTGATCACCGCATCCCGGCTTTCGCTGGCCGTGTGCACGGTCACCGTGCTTCTTGCCGGCTCCCTCCACGGCGCCACCGCCGCCCGCGCCGACGAGTCCGACCCCAGTGTCCCGCCGGGTACCGAGGCAACTGCCTCCGCGCCGGTCGAGGTCGACCCCAACGACCCGGATCTGAAGCTGCCCGAGGGCGCGACGCTCGCCTCCGCCAAGGTGCTCGACATCAAGTCCGTGGTGGAGGACCAGAGCGGCGACGAACGCCGCGAGGACACCAACGCGGACGTGAAGTTCGCCCTCCAGGCCGAGGTGCTGTTCGGCAAGGACAGCGCCAAGCTGAGCGCGGAGGCGAGGGCCCGTATCGCCTCGATCGCGGAGGAGATCAAGAACCAGAGGGCGACACAGGTACGGGTGTTCGGCTTCACGGACAACCTGGGCTCCTCGGCCCACGGCGACGTCCTGTCCAAGCAGCGGGCCAACGCCGTACAGGCGGTTCTGGACCAGGACCTGAACGACGCGAACGTCACCTTCGAGGTACGGGGCTACGGCGAGCAATACCCGATCGCGGACAACTCCACCGAGGCGGGCCGGAAGAAGAACAGAAGGGTCGAGGTCTCCTTCCCCCGCTCGGCGAACTGACCCCACCCCGACTGCTCCGACCGCCCCGCCCTCACCGGCCGTCCCCCGCCACCTCCACACTCACCCGCGCCCCCACCTCGACCCCCCACCCGGCCATGGCTCCGGCCGCGGCCTCCAGCACATGCCGTGACCGCAGCCGGGGCAGGCCGAGCCGCCCCGGCCGCATGGTGCGTACGGCGATCACGGTGAGAGCGCGGTCGAGGTAGGCGACGTCGATGGGCATCCGCATGCGAAAGGTGTGCACACTGCCGGCGGGGGAGAGCAGCATCGCCCCGTCCACCGCATCGCGCCCCAACAACCCTTTGGTACGGGCGCGATAGGAGACCGCGATCTCCAGCGGTACCGACACCCGCCCCCCGCGCAGCCCGTACACCGTCAACTCCGCACGCCCGTCCCGCCAACGCCGCATCCCCACCCCACCTCCCCGAAAACCGTACCCTCCGCCCCCCACCAGGGCCCCTCCGTGCGACACAGCGGTCGGGTACCGGTACGGGCGGGGTTGTCGTGGGGGGTGGGGATCGTTAGGAAGGGGGGATGACTCGACTTGGTGCGGTGTTTCGGCCTCAGTTGGCTCCCGAGCGGCTTCGGGGTGTGGCTCGGGCGGCGGATGACGCGGGGCTGGAGGAGCTGTGGCTGTGGGAGGACTGCTTTCGGGAGGGCGGGATCTCGACGGCCGCCGCCGCGCTCGCCTGGACCGAGCGGACGCGGGTCGGTGTCGGGCTGTTGCCCGTGCCGCTGCGGAACGTCGCGATCACCGCGATGGAGGCCGCCGCGCTGCACCGCATGTTCCCGGGGCGGGCCGTCGTCGGCGTCGGGCACGGGGTGCAGGACTGGATGGGGCAGGTGGGCGCCCGCGCCGAGTCCCCGCTGACGCTGCTGCGGGAACACCTGGAGGCGCTGCGCGCCCTGCTGCGCGGAGAGCGGCTGAGCGTCCAGGGACGGTACGTCGAGCTGGACGGCGTCGCGCTCGACTGGCCCCCGGAGAGGGCCGTGGAGGTGCTGGCCGGCGCCACCGGCCCCCGCACGCTGCGGCTGTCCGGTGAGGCGGCCGACGGCACGATCCTCACGTCGGCCACGCCGCCCGACGGCGTCCGCCGGGCCCGCCGGCTCATCGACGAGGGACGGGCCGCGGCCGGGCGCGGCGGGCCGCACCGGGTCGTCGTCTACCTCCTCACCGCCACCGGGGCGGATGCCGCCGCCCGGCTGCGTGCCGACCTGGTCGCCGAGGGACTGGACGCCGTACCGGGTCTCGGTGTCGCCGGGGACGCGGGAGCGGTGGCCGAGGCCGTGCGGCGGCTCGCCGAGGCCGGGGCCGACACCGTGGTGCTGCAGCCGACGGGGGACGAGCCGGACCCCGAGGGCTTCGTACGGTTCGCCGCCGAGGAGGTCCGGCCGCTTGTGCCGTAGACGCCGGCCGCCCGGGATTGTCAGTGGGTCCTGCCACACTCCCTTCCCATGACGGAGTTCAAGGCGAAGTCCAAGGCGAAGTCCCAGGCGGAGTCCATGACGGACTCCAGGGCGGAGGGGGCGGAGATGAGTGAAGGGTCCGCGCGGGGCGCCGAGCCCCGTGCCGTGGGGCTGCGCGAGGTGGCCGACGCCGACCTGGAGACCTTCCTCGCCTACGAGCACGATCCGGAGGCCGTTCGCCGGTCGAGGTTCCCGCCCCGGGAGCGGGACGCCTTCCTGACGCACTGGAGGACGAGGGTGCTGGCGGACCCCGACAACCTGGTGCGGACCGTCACCGTGGGCGGCGAGGTGGCCGGCAACATCGTCTCCTGGTCGCAGGACGACCGGCGGTTCATCGGCTACTGGCTGGGGCGGGCGTACTGGGGGCGCGGCGTGGGGTCCCGTGCCCTCGGTCTCTTCCTCGGCCAGGAGCGCACCCGGCCCCTGTACGCCGATCCGTTCTCCGGCAACACGGCATCCGTCCGCCTCCTCAGGCGGCACGGCTTCGAGGACGCCGGCACCGTAGTCCACGGCGACGACGCACACATCCTTCTCGTCCTGCGGACCCCGGCCGCCCCTGGGACCCCGGACGCGGCGGAGGAGGTGCGGAAGGCCGCGCCCTGAGAAAAACCGGCGGCGCCCACCGGCGGCGCCCTGCAAGGATCCGTTCATGGACCGGACACACCCGAGAGATCCCCGTTCTTTCGAAGACCTCGTCGCGGAAGGCGCCGCCGTGCCCACCGAGGGCTGGGACTTCTCCTGGTTCGAGGGGCGCGCCAGCGAGGAGCGGCCGTCCTGGGGGTACGCACGCTCGGCGGCCGACCGGCTGGCCCGTGCCACGGCCGCGCTGGACATCCAGACCGGGGGCGGCGAGGTCCTTGACTTCGCGCTGGCCACGGCGGCCCCGGCCCGGCCGGTACTGGTCGCGGCCACCGAGGGCTGGCCGCCGAACGTCGCCCAGGCCACCGCGCTGCTGCACCCGCGCGGCGCCGTGGTCGTCTCGGCGGCGGAGGACGCGCCGCTGCCCTTCGCCGACGGGGCCTTCGACCTGGTGCTCAGCCGGCACCCCGTGCGCCCGCACTGGGAGGAGATCGCCCGCGTGCTGCGCCCGGGGGGAACCTACTTCGCGCAGCACGTGGGGCCGGCCAGCGTCTTCGAACTGGTCGAGTTCTTCCTCGGGCCGCAACCGGAGCGAAGCCGTCACGCCCGCCACCCCGACCGTGAGCGCGCCGACGCCGAGCGGGCCGGGCTCCAGGTCGTCGACCTGCGGGCCGAGCGGCTGCGCATGGAGTTCCACGACATCGCCGCCGTCGTGCACTTCCTGCGCAAGGTCGTCTGGATGGTCCCGGGCTTCACCGTCGAGGCGTACGAGCCCCGGCTCCGGGCCCTGCACGAGCGGATCGAGGCCGAGGGGCCCTTCGTCGCGCACAGCACCCGGCACCTCTTCGACGTCCGTGGACCGGACCGCTGACCGCGCTGACCGGCCCGGGCCACGCGCCTGCGGGCCTGGGCGGCAGATTGGCCGGGAATCGCCGCTCGGGCGCGCTCCGGCGGCGGTCGCGGGGCCGGGGCATCGTACGCGCCCGTGGACCGGTGTGGGGGCGCGTGTGTCGGCGGGGTTTCCACATCGTTATCGCCAGCGGCTCGCATCTGCGGTGTGCCCTCACGTAAGTTCAGACCAAGGCAATTCGCGTGAGCAAAGCCGCGCGGTCGGCACCGCGTGGCGGAGGGGGCTGCGCGGTGCCGGTATGCGCCCGTGCGCCCGTCAAGCCACCGTTCGCTGCCCGGTTAGCCCAACGGAGGGACGGCGTGGCGACTGTCCGCAGCGGCGCCGGGACGCGCCGCGCCTGCCGATCATCCCGTGCGCGGCCCGGCCGCCTGGGAATCCGCCGTGAATCGGCCATGGAACGGCCCTGAACAAGGGGTTCCACCACCCTCAGGGCGTCGTCGGGCGACTTCGGAGAGTAATTGTGGCAAGCCGATGCACGCGGGATCCCTTACGAAGGGTTATGGTGGAAACCCCCCCTCGGGCCGGTCCGTCTCCCCCCCACGGACCGGCCCGTTTCTTTGTGCGCCCGCCGTGCTCCCCGGCCCGCGCCCCGCCCCCGAGGCTTCCCACGCTTCAGGGAACGGAACCGTTCGGCCGTCGTTCGCCGTCCCCTCACCAGGGGTGCGTACGACCCACCGCGGCGCGCACCCGGAAACCGTGCCGAAGCCCCGCAGGAGTAGGCTTCGGGCCCGCGGGGACGCACCCGCACCGTACGGAGGGGCTGACATCACGTGAACCTGCGCGACAAGCTGCGCGGCCTCCTGGTCAGGCTGTACGCGCGCCGGGTGGAAGGCCACCTGGACCACGCTCAGGTGCCCAAGCACATCGGCGTCATCATGGACGGCAACCGGCGCTGGGCGAAGGCCGCGGGATCCAGCACCGTCCACGGCCACCGGGCCGGTGCGGACAAGATCGGCGAATTCCTCGGCTGGTGCTCCGAGACGGACGTCGAGGTCGTCACCCTGTGGCTGCTGTCCACGGACAACTTCGACCGCGCGCAGGAAGAGCTGGTCCCGCTCCTCGGCATCATCGAGGACGTCGTACGCACGCTCGCCGCGGACGGCCGCTGGCGCGTGCACCACGTCGGCACCCCGGATCTGCTGCCCTCCCCGATGCAGCTGGCGCTGAAGGAGGCCGAGGAGGCCACGGCCCACGTCGAGGGGATACTGGTCAACGTCGCCATCGGCTACGGCGGCCGGCAGGAGATCGCCGACGCCGTGCGCTCCATGCTCCTGGACGCCCACGACAAGGGTGTCACCATGGAGGACCTGGCCGAGTCCGTCGACGTCGACATGATCGGGCGTCACCTCTACACGAGCGCCCAGCCCGACCCGGATCTGGTGATCAGGACCAGCGGCGAGCAGCGGCTGTCCGGTTTCATGCTGTGGCAGACGGCCCACTCCGAGTACTACTTCTGTGAGGTCTTCTGGCCGGCCTTCCGCAAGGTCGACTTCCTGCGTGCGCTGCGTGACTACGCGGCGCGGCACCGGCGCTACGGCGGCTGAACGAGCGCGCTACGGCGGCTGAACGAGCGCGGTACGGGGCCCTCGGACGCCCCGCACGGCAGACATCCCGTACGCCCCTGGTGGGGCGGCGGCAACGAGGTGTTCATCAGTGCGCCGTCCCATGCATTTGCATGGCAATGCATCTTCCAGGGCATAAGCCAAACAGGTCGACACCCGAACCACGGGTGTCGGATCTCAGCGGGCGGCACGGGGCCGCCCGCCCGGGAGGCCCTTTGCACCAGCCCGACCGTGCCGTCACTGCACGGAAGCAGCCGCGGAGGGCCGGTTCTCGGCCCGCGCGTGTGCGGTGCGGCCGGCGACCGGCCTGGTTTCTCCCGCCCTCCCGGCCCAGCTTCCGTCCCGTCGCTCCCCGACCTCATCCGAGGGGGTACGTCCTTCCGTGGTGACCAGCACAAAGCGCCACAAGCCCGACCGGCGCACCTATGTTCTCGACACCAGCGTCCTGCTGGCCGACCCGAACGCCCTGACCCGCTTCGACGAGCACGAGGTCGTGCTCCCGATCGTGGTGGTCACGGAGCTGGAGGCCAAGCGGCACCATCCCGAACTCGGCTACTTCGCCCGGCAGGCGCTGCGCCTGCTCGACGACTACCGGGTGCGGTACGGCCGTCTCGACGCCCCCATCCCGATCGGGGACCTCGGCGGGACCGTCCGTGTCGAGCTCAACCACTCGGATCCCAGCGTGCTGCCCACCGGCTACCGCCTGGGGGACAACGACTCGCGCATCCTCGCCGTAGCCCGCAATCTGCAGGCCGAGGGGTTCGACGTCACCGTCGTCTCGAAGGACCTGCCCCTGCGCATCAAGGCGTCCTCCGTCGGTCTGCTCGCCGAGGAGTACCGCGCGGAGCTGGCCATCACGGACTCCTCCGGCTGGACCGGCATGTCCGAGCTGACCCTGTCCGCCGAACAGGTGGACACCCTCTTCGAGGAGGGGCACGCCCAGGTGCCGGAGGCCGCAGGACTGCCCGTGCACACCGGTCTGACGATCCAGTCGGAGCGGGGCAAGGCGCTCGGCCGGGTGTCGGCGGAGGGCACCATCCGACTGGTGCGCGGCGACCGGGAGGTGTTCGGCATCAAGGGCCGCAGCGCCGAGCAGCGGATCGCCCTCGATCTGCTCCTCGACCCGGATGTGGGCATCGTGTCCATGGGCGGCCGGGCCGGCACCGGCAAGTCGGCGCTGGCGCTGTGCGCCGGCCTGGAGGCGGTCCTGGAGCGCCGTCAGCACCAGAAGGTGATGGTCTTCCGTCCGCTGTACGCGGTCGGCGGGCAGGAGCTGGGCTATCTGCCCGGCACCGAGGCCGAGAAGATGAGCCCGTGGGCGCAGGCGGTGTTCGACACGCTGTCGGCGGTCACCAGCCGTGAGGTGATCGAGGAGGTCACCGCGCGCGGGATGCTGGAGGTCCTGCCGCTGACCCACATCCGGGGGCGTTCGCTGCACGACGCGTTCGTGATCGTGGACGAGGCACAGTCGCTGGAACGCAACGTGCTGCTGACCGTTCTGTCCCGGATCGGGGCGAACTCGCGGGTGGTGCTGACCCATGACGTCGCGCAGCGGGACAATCTGCGGGTCGGCCGCTACGACGGTGTCGTCGCCGTGGTGGAGAAACTGAAGGGGCATCCGCTCTTCGCGCATGTCACGCTGACCCGGTCCGAAAGATCCCAGATCGCCGCGCTCGTGACCGAAATGCTGGAGGACGGACACATCTGACCCGACTGCTCGATTTGGGTCGGTTACCCGTTGGTTGGCGCCGTCCGGCAAAGGCCTGAGCCTAGCCGGGCGGCGCCGTGGTGTGTGGGGGATTCTTGAAAACGCCGGGGGCAAACGAGATGTGAGCTTTCACACGCAACTCGGAATTGCCTACCGGCGTGGGGTTACGGCAGAGTCTCATTCCTGTCAGGCCCCGCATACGACACAGCAGTGCCCCTTGGGGGCACCTCCCACGCCCTTGAGGCGGCAGTACCCAGGCACCACGGTCAACTCCATAGCGTCGTCGTATGCCGCCCGAGCACCATGCGGCGCTCCCGTGCAGGGAGTTGCCCACCGGGCCCGTGCCTCCCGTGACCCCGCAGTTGGGAGGCCAGCGTCAGGGGCACGATTGCGTCCGCCAGGGTCACCGAAGCGGGCGATGCTGGAAGGAAACCGTGTGAGCCGGATTTCGGTCCGGGGATTCGCAGTGGCCTCGGCCACCGCGGTCACCGCCGTCGGAAGCGTCGTCGGAGTTGCCTCGGGCAGCGTCGCGCAGAACAACGACGCCGAGGCGACGGCAACCGACGCGACGCTTCTCGCGGACATTCCCGCGGGTCAGCAGGCCCAGGTGCAGACCGCGTCCCTGACACAGCAGGCGGACGCACAGGCCATCGCCGCGGACGCGAGCGCCAAGAAGGACGCCGAGGCGGCGGCCCGCAAGGCGGCCGCGGAGACCGCGATCGCGAAGAAGGACGCCGCCGAGAAGGCGGCCAAGGCCGCCAAGGAGCGCGAGGAGGCCGCGAAGGAAGCCAGCCGCAGCAAGAGCGTCGGCGCCGCCAGCTTCCCCGTCCAGAGCTCCTACTCGGTCGCGCAGATCCAGGCGATGGCGCGGCAGATGGTGGCGAGCGGCCAGTTCCAGTGCTTCAGCAACATCGTGGACCACGAGTCCAGCTGGAACTACCGTGCCGTCAACGCCTCCTCCGGCGCCTACGGCCTCTTCCAGGCGCTGCCGGGCTCCAAGATGTCCTCCGTGGGCGCCGACTGGCAGACCAACCCGGCCACCCAGATCAAGTGGGGCCTGAACTACATGAACGACCGCTACGGCAGTCCCTGTGACGCCTGGTCGTTCTGGCAGGCCAACCACTGGTACTGAGGCGAACAGCGGTTCGCCGCCTCCCTCTCAACCCGGCACAGCCCCTTCCCGTCCTACGGGGAGGGGCTGTTGCCGTGTACGGTCGGACGGACGATTCCTGGGAGGAGTGGTGGGGCGCACCCGGGGACATGCGGGAGAAGGACGGATCATGTCGCGAGTGCCAGGATGGCTCGGCCGGATCGGAGCCGGACTGACGCAGATGGGGGAGCGGTTGGACGAGCGGCGGGTGGCGGCGGAGCGGCAGCACGCCGAGGAACCACCGCAGGCGCCCCCCGAGGAGCCGGTGTCCGACGGCCTCCAGGAACCGGCCGAGGTCCGGATCGTCCGCCCGGACCCCGCGCAGGCGGTGCCCTGGGGCGTGCGGGTCGCGGCCGAGGCGGGCTGGCGGCTGCTGGTGCTGGCCGGCACGGTGTGGGTGCTGATGCGCGTCATCAGCTCCGTACAACTCGTGGTGTTCGCCTTCGTCATCTCGCTGCTGGTCACCGCGCTGTTGCAGCCCACGGTGGCCCGGCTGAAACGGCATGGTGTGCCGCGCGGCCCGGCCACCGCACTCACCGCGATCCTCGGCTTCATCGTGATGGGGCTGATCGGCTGGTTCGTGACCTGGCAGGTCATGGAGAACATCGACACGCTCTCCGACCAGGTCCAGAGCGGCATCGACGATCTGCGCCGCTGGCTGCTGCAGAGCCCGTTCCATGTCACGGACAAGCAGATCAACCAGATCGCCAAGAGCCTGCGGGAGGCGATCGGCGCCAACACCGACCAGATAACGTCGGCCGGGCTGGAGGGAGTTCAGGTCGTCGTCGAGGCGTTGACCGGCATTCTGCTGGTGTTCTTCTCGACGTTGTTCCTGCTCTACGACGGCGACCGGATCTGGCAGTGGGCGCTGAAGCTGGTGCCGGCCGCGGCCCGGCCGGGCGTGGCCGGCGCGGGCCCGCGCGCCTGGCGCACACTGACGGCCTACGTCCGCGGCACGGTGCTGGTCGCCCTGATCGACGCGATCTTCATCGGCCTTGGCATCTACTTCCTGAACGTCCCCATGGCCGTTCCGCTGGCCGTGTTCATCTTCCTGTTCTCGTTCATCCCGCTCGTGGGCGCGGTCGCCTCGGGGGTGCTGGCCGTGGTGGTCGCCCTCGTCACCCAGGGCGTGTTCACCGCGGGCATGACGCTGGTGGTGATCCTGGCGGTCCAGCAGATCGAGGGGCACATCCTGCAGCCCTTCATCCTGGGCCGTGCGGTGCGGGTGCATCCCCTGGCCGTCGTTCTGTCCGTGACCGCGGGCGGCATGGTGGCCGGCATCGGCGGCGCCGTGGTCGCCGTACCCCTGGTGGCGGTGACCAACACGGTGGCCGGCTATCTGCGGGCCTACTCCGAGGAGCAGGCGCTGCGCAGCGCCGGACGGGTGCGCCCGGCCCCACCCGCGGTGCGGCAGGAGCCGGTTGCGGCGGACGCGGAAGGCCCCGCCCACCAAGGGTGAGCGGGGCCCGGGGAACCGCCTGGTTCGCGCCGGCCTGCGCCGAGTCGGGGGTTATTCGGCGAGCACCGCCTCGGCGTCCAGGGTGGTGCCCACCGCCTGGACCACCGCGGCGATCTTGAAGGCCTCCTGGATGACCTCGCGGGTCACGCCGGCCTTGCGCAGTACCTGCTCGTGCGAGTCCAGGCACATGCCGCAGCCGTTGATCGCGGACACCGCGAAGGACCACAGCTCGAAGTCGACCTTGTCGACCCCGGGGTTGCCGATGACGTTCATCCGCAGGCCCGCGCGCAGGGTGCCGTACTCGTGGTCGGAGAGCAGGTGGCGGGTGCGGTAGAAGACGTTGTTCATCGCCATCACGGCGGCGGCCGACTTGGCGGCCGTGTACGCCTCGGGCGAGAGGTTGGCCTTCGCCTCCGGCTCCAGCTCGCGCAGCACGATGGGGGAGCGGGCGGCGATCGCCGTCGCCAGCACCGTGCCCCACAACTGCTGGGCGGGCAGGTCGGAGTTGCCGATGACCGAGCCCAGGTTGAGCTTCAGGTCCTTCGCGTAGTCCGGTACGCGGGACTTGAGGGAGTCGAGGGACACGGACTCACTCTCCGGCGAGCAGCGCGACCGGGTCCAGCGTCTCGTCGCCCTTGGCCCAGTTGCACGGGCACAGTTCGTCCGTCTGGAGGGCGTCCAGGACCCGCAGGACCTCCTTCGGGTTACGGCCGACCGAGCCCGCGGTCACCATCGAGAACTGGATCTCGTTGTTCTGGTCGACGATGAAGACCGCGCGCTTGGCGAAGCCCTCCGCGTCCTCGATGCCGAGGTCGCGCATCAGCTCGTGCTTGGAGTCGGCCATCATCGGGAACGGCAGGTCGCGCAGGTCGTCGTGGTCCTTGCGCCAGGCGTGGTGGACGAACTCCGAGTCGCCGGAGAAGCCGAGGACCTGCGCGTCGCGGTCGGCGAACTCCTCGTTCAGCTTGCCGAAGGCGGCGATCTCGGTCGGGCACACGAAGGTGAAGTCCTTGGGCCAGGCGAAGATCACCTTCCACTTGCCTTCGTAGGTCTTGTGGTTGATCTTCTCGAACTCCTTGCCCTTCTCCAGCGAGACGCAGGCAGTGAGGTCGAACTCGGGGAACTTGTCACCGACAGTGAGCACGCGCTCTCCTTGCAGCGAGGAAACACCCCGGTCACGGGCGTTTCCCATGGGTTGGACGGAGCTGATGGTGGCACAGACGGCATTGATCCGGGAAATAGCTACACTCAGTCGTGTTGATCGGAGGTAGCTATCAGTGACCGCAGGTAAGCGGAGGCAGCCCAGCCTGTCCCAGTTGCGTGCCTTCGCCGCCGTCGCGGAGCATCTGCACTTCCGGGACGCCGCCGCCGCGATAGGCATGAGCCAGCCCGCGCTGTCCGGGGCCGTCGCCACACTCGAAGAGACCCTCGGCGTCACGCTCCTGGAGCGTACGACCCGCAAGGTGCTGCTCTCGCCCGCCGGTGAGCGGCTGGCCGTACGGGCGAAGGCGGTGCTCGCCGAGGTCGCCGCGCTGCTGGAGGAGGCCGAGGCGGTGCGGGCGCCGTTCACCGGCGCGCTGCGGCTCGGGGTGATCCCGACCGTCGCGCCCTATCTGCTGCCGACCGTCCTCGGGGTGGTCCACGACCGGTATCCGGACCTCGACCTCCAGGTGCACGAGGAGCAGACCGCCAGCCTGGTCGACGGACTGAGCAGCGGCCGGCTCGACCTGCTGCTGCTCGCCGTCCCGCTCGGCGTCCCCAGCGTCACCGAACTGCCGCTCTTCGACGAGGACTTCGTGCTTGTCACGCCCCCGGAGCACTGGCTCGGCGGCCGGGAGGGCATTCCCCGCGAGGCGCTCAGGGAGCTGAACCTGCTGCTCCTCGACGAGGGACACTGCCTGCGCGACCAGGCCCTGGACATCTGCCGGGAGGCCGGCCGCGCGGACGCCCCGGTGGCGACCACCGCCGCGGGTCTTTCGACGCTCGTCCAACTCGTGGCCGGCGGGCTCGGCTGCACCCTGCTGCCGCGCACCGCCCTCAAGGTCGAGACGAGCCGCAGTGCCCGGCTCCTCACCGGTTACTTCGCCGATCCCGCGCCCAGCCGCCGGGTCGCCCTCGCGATGCGCACCGGCGCGGCCCGCGGCGCCGAGTACCGGGAACTCGCGACCGCCCTGCGGGAGGCGCTGCGAACCCTGCCCGTGCGGCTGCTCGCCCACGGCTGAGGGCCCCTTCCCGCGGGAAGGGGCCCCGGTCCTGCGAGGCGCCCGCTACTCGGTGCGCAGCCCGTCCGGGCGCATCAGCCGCAGCAGCGGCGGCAGGCTGAGCAGGGTCACACCGAGGACGACGGCGGCGCCGAAGCCGGTCAGCGACAGCACGCTCGCCCAGTCCACGCTCACCGTGGTGCCGGTCATCCGCAGCAGCACCGCGCCCAGGGTCAGGCCCACCACCGAGGCCAGCAGCAGACCGAGCGCGATCGGCACCGCCGTCTGCCACAGCACCGACAGGCCCAGCGTGCGCCGCCGGGTGCCGAAGGCGACCAGGGAGGACAGCAGCTTCCTGCGCTCGCGCAACTGCTCCAGTTGCGAGACCAGCAGGCTGGCCCCGATCAGCGCGAGCACACAGGCGGCGCCGACGAACAGTCCAGTACGGATGGAGGTGAACCTCGTGGACTGCTCGGTGGCCGACCAGAGCATCGGGTCGATCCGCGGGTCGATCCGCGCGGCCGTGTTGCGGATGTACTCCTTGACGTCGGGCACGGACGCGTCGAAGGACAGATAGATCGTGCCGCCCATCACGCCGACGGCCTTCGCGGGCAGCGCGCCCGGGGTCATCAAAAAGCCGCTGGTTCGGCCGCCGTTCGGAGAGTCGATCGTCCGCGCCTGCTTCAGGCCCGCCGGCACGGTCAGCAGGATGCCGCTCCCACCCGGTCGGTTGCCGTACGAGGCGTCGACGTAGAGCTTCGTGCCGGGCTTGGACAGCTTCGGGGTGTCCGTGTCCCATTCCACGCCGCGCACGGCGAACGCGTCGCCGTCCCGGCACGAGGGCAGTGCGGCGACCTCGCGCAGCGCGGCGCAGTCGCCGACGGTCAGCCCGGCGCTGCGCTCCGGGTCCTTGCGCCATGATGTGTCGCTGACCATGGACTGGGCCAGCGCCGTTGTCCTGCGCACGCCCCGGGTCGCCGCCAACTGGTCGGCCGCCGCGGCGAGGTCGATGTCCCTCGCGATGTTCAGCTGCATCTGCGCCCGGGTGAGGTCGTTGCGCGACTGCTTGGTGTAGTCGTCGTCCACTCCGGCGAACAGCATCTGCAGGGCGATGGCGCCGGCCACCGCCACGGCGATGCCGTTGACCATGCGGGCCGCGGTGCCACTGCTCAACTGGAGCCTTCGCACGGCCAGTTGCCAGGCCACCGAGCCGGCGCCCAGCCGGGCGACGACCGCTTCCACCACCCATGGCAGCAGCGCCGTGATGCCCACCAGCAGCAGTATGACTCCGCCGGTGACCAGGTACTGGTTGAAGTCCCCGTTGTCCCGGCCCTGGCCGATCATCGGGTAGAGCAGCGCAAGCCCGCCCAGCGGCAGCAGCAGCCGCCACCACAGGTGCCGGCGCGCGGGCCGTGCCGTGCGGATCACGCCGAGCGGCTCGATCACGACTCCGCGCAGGGCGAGCACGGTGACCAGGACCGCGGCGGCCGGGACCGCGAACGCGACGAGCGCGGCCAGCAGCGGGGAGGGGTTCAGATAGCTCGGGAACACGCTGATGCCGAGGATCTCGACCGAGCCCGCTATCTCCCGGCCGATCAGGAAGAAGACGGTGCCGAGGACGAGGCCGAACACCGCACCGGCGAGCGCCTCGCCCGCGGCGATCCGCCGGGTCATCCGGCTGTCGGAGCCCACCAGCCGCAGCGCGGCCAGCCTGCGGTCACGCCGCTCGCCGCCGAACCGTACGGCCGCGGTGATGAACACGGCCACCGGCATCAGCAGCACCACGAAGACGACGAGGACCAGCAGGACCAGCACCGGGTCGGCGGGCTGGTCCGTCGGGTTGGGGTCGCCGAAGGCGGTGATGCGGCCCACCAGGGAGCCGTCGATCCGGTCGGCGAGCCCGTGGGCGCCCGCGTAGTAGGCGAGTTCGTGCGAGCCGATGAGCCCGCTCTCCCCGATGGTGCCGACGATCCGGTACGGCAGCCGCTCGCGCAGCAGCCGCGCGTCGTCGGAGGCGAGCAGGTCCCGCAGCGCGGGCGAGACGACCATGTCGCCCTTGGCGGGGTACCGGTCAAGTCCGGGCGCCAGCGGGGCCCGCGGCCCCTCCGGTTCCACCAGCCGCCCGCGCACGATCCTGTCCCCGAACTCCGTGTCGACGTCGGCGATCAGAAGCGTGTCGTCGGAGCGGGGCCGTACGGTGGTGCCGTAGGTGTAGTCCACCCGGGCCTGTTCGCGCTCGTGCCGCACCGACAGCGCGTTCGGCACCGCGGTCGTCAGCAGCAGCAGGGCCACGCCGAGCCCCACGCCGACGGCCGTCAGCAGCAGCCGAACCCAGCCCTCGCGCCCGCCGGTGACGGCGAAGCGGGCCCCGAGCGTCAGATCCCGGAGCCCGCCCCAGCGCCGCGGCACCGCGCCGCCGGGCGGCTGCTCCCGCCGGGCGCTCATACGACGCGCTCCATGTCCCGGGACTTCCCGTCCCGTACGACGACCTCGCGGTCCGAGTAGGCCGCCACCCGGGCCTCGTGAGTGACGAGGACGACGGCCGCGTTGGTGGACCTGGCCGCGTCCGTCAGCAGTTCCATCACCCGCTCGCCGTTGAGCGAGTCGAGCGCGCCGGTCGGCTCGTCGGCGAACAGCACGCGCGGCTCGGTGACCAGGGCCCGGGCCACGGCCACCCGCTGCCCCTGGCCGCCGGAGACCTCGCCGGGCCGCTTGCCCCGCAGATCGTCGACCTCCAGCCGCTCCATCCAGCCGAGCGCGGCACGCTCGGCCTCCTTGCGCGGCCTGCCGTTCAGCCGCAGCGGCAGGGCGACGTTCTCCACACAGGTCAACTCCGGTACGAGCTGGCCGAACTGGAAGACGAACCCGAACTCGGAGCGGCGCAGCAGGCTGCGCTGGGCGTCGTTCATCGTCGCGAGTTCCCGGCCGGCGTAGGTGATCGAGCCGGAGTCGGCCGGCACGATCCCGGCCAGGCAGTGCAGCAGCGTCGACTTGCCGGACCCGGAGGGGCCCATGACGGCGACGACCTCGCCGGGATGGATGGAGAACGAGGCGCCGTCCAGCGCGACGGTCGGCCCGTACGCCTTGCGCAGGTCCTCGGCGGTGAGCAGGGAACCGGGGGGCGGGGTCATCGGGCCACCGCCTCTCGGAGCTTGCCGAGCCGCGCGGTGGTCAGTTCGAGCCAGCGCAGGTCGGCCTCCAGATGGAACAGCGCGTGATCGCAGATCAGCTGGTCGGCGAGGTCGCCCTTGCGCTTGCGGTCGGTCAGGATCCGCATGGTGCGCAGATGCTCGGCGCGCTGGGCGTCGAGGATGACGGCGGCGTCGCGGTGCGTCAGCAGCGCGAGGACGACCTTGGTGTAGAGGGTGGACTGAAGGTACTCCTCCGGCTTCTCGGGTGCCGCCAGCCACCGCTCCACGTCGGTGATCCCGGCGTCCGTGATGGCGTACCGCTTGCGTTCGGGACCGCCGCCCGCCTCGATCCCGTCGACCTCCACGTACCCGTGCTTCAGGAGCCGGGACATCGTCGAGTAGACCTGGCCGTAGTGCAGCGGCCGATCGTGACCGAACTTCTCGTCGAAGGCCCGCTTCAGGTCGTAGCCGTGTCGGGGGCCGGACTCCAGGAGTCCCAAAAGGGTGTGACCGATGGACATGCCAGGGACTCTACACACGGTGTATACGCAGCGTGTATACGCGGAGTGCAGTGATCGTGGCCGGGCGTACGAGTGCGCAGGTGGGAGCCGATTGTCACGGTTCCGAAACATCCGATACAGGAGGCCGGCCCCGCCGCGGCAGCGGCCCGGTCTCCTTCGGCAGCCGTCCCGCGTCCGCCAGCGCCCGGCGCAGCAGGAACTCGATCTGGGCGTTGGCTGAGCGCAGTTCGTCCCCGGCCCACCGGGCGAGCGCCTCGTAGACATGCGGGTCGAGCCGCAGCAGCACCTGCTTGCGCTGCTGCGGCCGACGCCTCGGCGTCTCGGCGGAGTCCGTCACTGGTAGAGGGTCCCGGTGTTCAGGACGGGCTGCGGTGCCCTGTCCCCGCACAGCACCACCATCAGGTTGGACACCATCGCCGCCTTCCGTTCCTCGTCCAGCTCCATGATGTCGCGCTCCGCGATCCGAGCGAGCGCCGCCTCCACCATGCCCACCGCCCCGTCGACGATCTGCCGCCGGGCCGCGACGACCGCGCCGGCCTGCTGCCGCTGGAGCATCGCCGAGGCGATCTCGGGGGCATAGGCGAGATGTGTGAAGCGCGACTCGATGATGTGCACCCCGGCCGCCTCCACGCGCGCGTGCAGTTCCACCGCGAGCTTCTCGGTGATCTCCTCGGCGTTGCCGCGCAGCGAGAGACCGTCCTCGTCGTGCGCGTCGTAGGGGTACTCGATGGCGATGTGCCGCACGGCCGTCTCGGTCTGCGTGGCGACGAACTCGGCGTAGTCGTCGACCTCGAACACGGCCTGGGCGGTGTCCCGGACCTTCCAGACCACGACTGCGGCCAGCTCGATCGGGTTGCCGTAGGCGTCGTTCACCTTGAGGACCGCGGTCTCGTTGTTGCGGACGCGGGTCGAGATCTTCGTGCGCGAGGTGAAGGGGTTCACCCAGCGCAGTCCGTCCTGCCGGATCGTCCCCCGGTAGCGGCCGAAGAGCTGGACGACGCGGGCCTCGCCGGGCGCGACCATGTTCAGACCGCACATGGCGAGGAAGGCGCCGAGGGCCACCAGGATGCCGACGACTATCAGGGCCGCCTTCGCTCCGGCCCCGTCGACCGCGGTCGCGCTCACGGTCATCCCGGTGCCGAGCAGCAGGCCGACCAGGCCGAGCAGCAGGGCGAGCCCGCCGCCGATGCTGTGCGCCGTGACCTCCCGCACCCGTGGGGCGGGCATCTCCGGGATGTCGGCGGTGGTGGGCGTCTCATGTGCGGACATGGGTGGTCCCCCGTTCTCGTGGTGCCTGCTTGCGTACTAGCTAAGTGATATCACTTTACCCCCGCACGCAACCCTCCACGCCCCTGGGTCGTCGGACCCGGTGGGGCTGGTGCTGATTGTCACGTCCGCAAAGGGGCGGATCGAAGGCCTTTGTCATAGAGACGGGTGTTAGCTTTCTGAGCTGACCGAGACCGAAGCGGAGCGAGCTGATCCATGGGACGAGCGGACGAGAGACGAGCGCGACAACGCGGTGGCCACCGCGCAGCGCCCAGGCGCCGCTCGTCGCGAGCGGCCGGCCGATCCGGCAAGAGCGGCATACGCAGGCTGTTCACCTGGAAGAAGATCCTCGGCACGTTCCTCGGACTGTGCCTGCTCGGCATCGGCGCCTTCATCGTGCTGTACCTGATGGTGGACGTTCCCGCGGGCAACGCGGCGGCACAGCGCCAGAGCAATGTCTACAAGTACAGCGACGGGACGATCCTGGCCCGCAAGGGCGAGGTCAACCGGGAGATCGTCGACCTGTCGAAGGTGCCGAAGAAGGTCCAGCTGACCTTCGTCGCGGCCGAGAACAAGACCTTCTACAAGGACTCCGGCGTCGACTTCAGGGGCACCGCCCGCGGTCTGCTCAACACCCTCTCGGGCAAGGGCAAGCAGGGCGGCTCGACGATCACCCAGCAGTACGTCAAGAACTACTACCTCAACCAGGACCAGACCGTCACGCGCAAGCTGAAGGAACTGGTCATCTCCTTGAAGGTGGACCGCCAGAAGTCCAAGGACGACATCCTCGCGGGCTACATCAACACCAGCTACTACGGCCGTAACGCCTATGGTGTCCAGGCCGCGGCACAGGCCTACTACCGGGTCGACGCCCAGGAGCTCACGGTCGGGCAGGGCGCGTACCTGGCCGCGCTGCTCCAGGCACCGAGCCAGTACGACTGGGCGGTCGCCTCGGAGACCGGTAAGAAACTGGTGAAGCAGCGCTGGAACTACGTCCTGGACAACATGGTCGAGGAGGGCTGGCTCGGCAAGGGCGAGCGCGACGCCATGACGTTCCCCGTGCCCGACGACCCCAAGGGCGCCCCCGGCCTCGACGGGCAGAAGGGCTATCTCGTCGACCTCGCCAACAAGCAGCTGGAGCAGCAGCTGATGGACCAGGAGGGACTCACCCAGTCCCAGGCGGAGAGCGCGGTCGTCGACCAGGGCTGGACCATCACCCTGAACATCGACAAGAAGCGGCAGGCCGAGCTGGAGAAGGCGGTCAAGTCCGAGCTGACCGGGAAGCTCGACGCGAAGAAACGCAAGGTCGACGGGAACGTCCAGGCCGGCGCGGTATCGGTCGACCCGAAGACCGGCGCGATCGTCGCGCTGTACGGCGGCAAGGACTACTACAAGCACTACTTCAGCAACGCCACGCGCCGCGACTACCAGCCCGCGTCGACGTTCAAGCCGGTGATCCTCGCCGCCGCGCTGGAGAACGACGCCAAGACGCAGGACGGCAAGAAGATCGACGCCGACACGGCCTACGACGGCACCAGCCGCCACCCGGTCACGGACAACGGCACCAAGGTCGGCTTCGCCCCGCCCAACGAGGACAACCGGAGCTACGGCGACATCTCGGTCCAGACGGCGATGAACAAGTCCGTGAACTCGGTCTTCGCGCAGATGGGCGTCGACGTGGGCATGGACAAGGTGATGAGCACCGCCAAGGACCTCGGCATGGACACCAAGGGCATGCAGGCGGTGCCGGCGCAGACGCTGGGCTCCATGGGCGCCAGTCCGCTGGAGATGGCCGGGATCTACGCCACCCTGGACAATCATGGCCGGAAGGTGACGCCGTCGATCGTCAAGTCGGCGGAGAAACGGAACCGTACGGTCGAGATGCCCGACCCCGTCGGCGAACAGGTGGTCAGCCGGACGGTCGCGGACACGGTGACCTCGGTGCTGACCGGTGTGGTCGACGACGGTACGGCCAAGACGTCGGTGGCGGACAACCCGCTGCGCAAGGGGCAGCAGGTGGCGGGCAAGACCGGTACGTCCGACGAGAACATCTCCGCCTGGTTCACCGGCTACACACCCGATCTGGTCACCTCGGTCGGCCTGTTCGGCGAGGACGCCAAGTCAGGCCGGCACACCACGCTGATGGGTGCGACCGGGCTGATACCGGGCAGCGGCCGCATCAACGGTGGTGGTTACCCGGCGGAGATCTGGGCGGCCTACACGTTCGGCGTCACGGAGAAGGCGAAGTTCGACCTGGACACCACGCAGGGCGCGGCCGTCAAGCCGACGGACACCCCGACCTACACCCCGCCGCCGTCCCAGACCCCCTCCCAGACCCCGACCACCACGCCCCCGACCTCCGAGTCCCCCTCCCAAAGCCCGTCCCAGACACCCACGTCCCAACCCCCCTCGCAAACCCCCACAACCAACGCCCCCTCCACCCCCTCCCAAACCCCAACAACCCCAATCTCCCAACCCCCCCAAGACCCCCCCAACGACCACCAGAGAAACGAGCCCCACTAGGGGCAACGCAAGCCGGTCGAGCCCCGCCAGGGGCGCGGGAAACGACGCGAGCCGGTCGAGCCCCGTCAGGGGCGCGGGGAACTGCGCGATCGGCCACAGCGGGCCCGCAGTTGCCGATGTTGCCCAGCCAGCGCGGCGCAACCGCGGGGAACTGCGCGATCGGCCACAGCGGGCCCGCAGTTGCCGATGTTGCCCAGCCAGCGCGGCGCAACCGCGGGGAACTGCGCGATCGGCCACAGCGGGCCCGCAGTTGCCGACGATGCCCAGCCAGCGCGGCGCAACCTTGCCCGCCGGGCTCAGCTAACGCGGCGCGACGTCGTCCAAAGTCAGCGCAGCGATCCGGTCGCCGGTTTTCTTGTCGATGTTGCGCCAGTACTGCACCGCACGGTCGAGCACCGGCCGGCTGACCCCCTGCTTCAGATGGCCGGTGACGTTGGAGACCAGCCGGTCCCGGGCCGCGTCGTCGAGGACGTTGCGGACCATCGTGCCGGGCTGCCCCCAGTCGTCGTCCTCACGGTGCAGCGCGTACGCCTCGCGTACCATCTCGCCGGCCGTCCGCCAGCCGGCGATGTCACCGAACCGGGCGACGTCCGCGGCCGGCCCGCCGTACGAGTTCGGCGCGTACACGGCACCGGTGTCGGCGGCCTCGTACCGCATCGGCCCGTCCTTGGCGTACGAGTGGACCGGGGAGTGCGGTCGGTTCGGCGGCAGCTGGGCGTAGTTGGGGCCGATCCGGTAGCGGTGCGTGTCCGGGTAGGAGAAGAGGCGGCCGAGCAGCATCTTGTCCGGCGACGGGCCGATGCCCGGCACCATGTTGGACGGCTCGAACGCGGCCTGCTCGATGTGGACGAAGTAGTTGTCCGGGTTCCTGTTCAGCGTCATCCGGCCGACCTCGATCAGCGGGTAGTCGCCGTGCGGCCACACCTTGGTCAGGTCGAACGGATTGAACCGGTAGTCCGGGGCGTCCTCGAACGGCATGACCTGCACATGCATGGTCCAACTGGGCGCGTCGCCCGAGGCGATCGAGTCGAACAGATCCCGGCGGTGCACGTCACCGTCGGCGCCGGCCAGCTCGTCCGCCTCGGCCTGGGTGAGGAACTCGATGCCCTGGTCCGTCTTGATGTGGTACTTGACCCAGAACCGTTCGCCGCCGCCGTTGACCCACATGTAGGTGTGCGAGGAGTACCCGTTCATGTGGCGGTACGTCCTCGGGACGCCGCGGTCGCCCATCAGCCACGTCACCATGTGCGCGGACTCGGGGGACAGCGTCCAGAAGTCCCACTGCATGTCGTTGTCGCGCAGTCCGCTGTCGGGCCGGCGCTTCTGGGAGCGGATGAAGTCCTGGAACTTCTGCGCGTCCCGCACGAAGAAGACCGGCGTGTTGTTGCCGACCAGGTCGTAGTTGCCGTACTCCGTGTAGAACTTGAGCGCGAAGCCCCGCGGGTCGCGCCAGGTGTCGGGGGAGCCCTGCTCACCCGCGACCGTCGAGAAGCGCGCCAGCATCTCCGTGCGCTTCCCCGGCTGGAACAGATCCGCCTTGGTGAACTGGCTGACGTCGTTGGTCACTTCGAAGACGCCGTACGCCCCGGAGCCCTTTGCGTGGACCACCCGCTCGGGGACCCGTTCCCGGTTGAACTGGGCCATCTTCTCGATGAGGTAGTGGTCCTGCAGCAGGACCGGACCGTCGGAACCCACGGTGAGCGAATGTTCGTCGCTCTCCACGGGGATTCCGGCGTTGTTGGTGGTGTACGGAGTCTGCTGAGGTGTCTGCGTCACGAGCGTCCTCCCGTCGTGCATGGGGGTTCCGTCAGGTCGCTTCGTTCACCTCAGCCAGTCAACTCCGTCACCACGACATCGGCAACTTTTGGACCGGGTCTAAGTCCGATTCAGTTCGAACCAGACCACCTTTCCGGTGCTCAGCCGGGTCGCGCCCCAGCGCCGAGCCATCTTGTTCACCAGATAGAGCCCGCGCCCGCCCTCGTCCGTGGCCCGGGCCTGCCGCAGCCGCGGCAGCTGCGGCACATCGTCGCCGACCTCGCAGCGCAGCACGTCCGTGCGCAGCAGACGAAGCGTGACCGGGCGTGACGCATAGCGCACGGCGTTGGTCACGACCTCGCTGACCAGCAGTTCGACCGAGTCGGTCAGCTCCTCCAGGCCCCAGCCGGCCAGCGCGTGCCGGGCGAGCCTGCGGGCCCGGCCGGGCGCGGCGTCCTCCGGTTCGAGGAACCAGTACGCGACGTCGCTCGGGGCGATTCCGTCGAAGCGCGCGGCGAGCAGTGCGATGTCGTCGTCCCGGTCGCCCGGCCCGAGCATGTCGAGCACCTCGTCGCACAGCGCTTCCAGGGGCGGCGCATGGTCGGGCCCGGTCAGCTGCGCGGTCGCGGCCAGTTTCTCCCGCAGCTGTTCTATGCCGGTCCACACGTCACGCAGCCGGGACTCGACCAGCCCGTCGGTGTAGAGCAGCAGCGTGGCCCCGGCGGGCGCCTCCAGTTCGACCGCCTCGAAGTCCACTCCGCCGACGCCGATGGGGGCGCCCGGCGGCACCCGCAGCACCTCGGCCCGCCCGCCCAGGTGCAGCAGGACCGGCGGCGGGTGTCCCGCGTTGGCGATGGTGATGCGGTGCGAGACGGGGTCGTAGACCGCGTACAGGCAGGTGGCCATGCGGTCGGTGCCGAGGCGTTGGGCCTGTTCGTCCAGGTGGTGCAGCACTTCCTGGGGTGGCAGGTCGAGTCCGGCGAGGGTCTGCGCGGTGGTGCGCAGCTGGCCCATGATGGCCGCGGACGTCATGGAGTGGCCCATGACGTCGCCGACGACGAGGGCGACCCGACTGCCGGGCAGCGGAATGGCGTCGTACCAGTCACCGCCGACGCGTGCGGTCTCGGCGGCGGGCAGGTAGCGGGAGGCGAGCCGGACACCGGTCGGACGGGGCAGGGTCTCGGGCAGCATGGTGCGCTGCAACTCGTCGGCGATGTAGGCCTCGCGGCCGTACAGCACCGCCTTGTCGATGCCGAGGGCACTGTGGGTGGCCAACTGGGCGGCGACCAGCAGGTCGTCGGCCTCGAAGGCCGGGCGTTCGGGACGGCGGAGGAAGAGGGCGGCACCGATGACACGGCGGCGGCCGCGCAGCGGGGCGAGGATGGCGTGCCGGCCGCCGGGCACCGCCGACTCGCCGCTCTCGCCGAGCAGTTCGGGCAGCGCCGCGCGGGCTCCGGGCGCGTCCCCGAACACCGGCCGGACACCGCGCAGCACCTCGTTGAGGGCGCCGCCCGGCCGCACCTCGCACAGTTCGGCGGTCAACGCGGACAGGCCCGACAACTCGGGCGGCTCCGGTTCCGGCGGCACCGGCAGGAAACCGCCGTCGGTGTCGCGTTCCTCCGGGATCCGGTCGGTGCGGCGCAGCCGCAGCACCACCGGGCCGGTGGGCCGCTCGTCACCCACCGGCAGCGGGTCGCGCAGATAGACGAGGATCGCGTCCGAGAAGGTCGGCACGGTGGCCCGGCACAGCCCCATCACGATCTCGTCCAGGTCGATGCCGCGGGCGATCCGCCGGGTCGCGGCGCCCACGAACCGCAACCGGTCCCCGTCCCGCCGCATCGGCATGGGCCGTCCGGGTGGCAGCCCCCGTCCGGTACGTCGCTCCTGGCCGCCGGCCGCCCGCTCCTGCTCGCCGCCCGGCTGGGACGGGATGCTGTCGGGCGCCGGGGTGGGACGCGGACGGTGCGGGTCGCTCTCCGCGGCGGCGGGCTGTGCGTGCTCGGGGCCGTTGACGGGGGGCTCCTTCTCCTTGCCGCGGGGCGTGGCGGCACCCGGCGAGGAGGGCGTCTCGCCGGCGCGGGCCTGTACGGGTAGGGCGGCGCCGCCGTAGGACTTCGGGGAACGCACGAGCGCCCCGCGGGGATCCGCGGGGTCGGCGCCCGGCTGGGGGCGTTCGTAGGAGGTGGGGTGCTCCGTCACGCGTGTCGAATCCGTCCGTCCGGGGCTGCGCGCAGCGCGCGCAGTTCGTCCCGCAGAAGTCCCGATACCCGGAATATGTGCCCCGGGAACGGATTTCCCGCGTGGTCAGAGGTTGTTCCTGTGTCACCGGCGAACCGTTTCCGGTCCGCGCCGGTGGTGCCCTCGTACCCCTCGCTCACGTCCTGCCGCCCCTCGGTGACGTTGGGTCAGACTCGGCGTCCGTACCCGGAGTTGCTGCTGTGCGTCCTTGCGGAGGACGATCCTACGGTTGTGGCCCGGGGGCGCATCAAGAGTCTCATGAGGACACATGCGCGGGCGTACGGTCCCAGTCCTCAGGCAGCGACGGTACCGCCCAGGACGGATCCGGGCGCCAACCCTGCCAGCCTTCCGAGAACGGCGGACCCCACGCCTGGATCACCTCCACCGCGGACCGCCCCGCCCGCCGCACCCGCTCGGCCAGGCCGGGGTCCATCAGCCCGTCCCGCTGGGCCTGAGCGAACTCGTCCTCGTCGCGCCAGTGCCAACTGCGGTCCGGGTGCACGGAGATGTCCAGGAAATGGTCCTCGGAGTCCACCCCGCCGCGCCAACGGACCAGCGGCTCTTCGAGGTTGACGTACCAGTTCTTGAACCGCCAGCCCGGCTCCCAGAACAGCCACACCGACCAGGGCTCGCCCGGCCGGGCCAGCTTCAGCACGCCCGTGCCGAACCAGCGGTCGCGCTGCACGGCACGGGGCTTGGTGTACCGGGACTCCAGCGGCTCGACGTGCACGGGCGTGCCGTCGGCCAGCACCGGCTTCACACACTCGGTGCCGGGCGCCAGCCACACCGCGAGCAGTTCCGCGTCGTCCTGGACCACGGTGACGGGGCGGGCGATGTGGACGTGCTCGCCGCCGTTCTCCCGGTACCGCCACAGGATGTGACTGCCCGGCGCCCAGAAACCCGCCGAACCGCTCGCTCCTCCGCGTGCCACGCGTCTCACCGCTCCGCCGTCTGCCATGCACAGATATTAGGTGCCCCAGGCATACGACGCTGCGCCGGGCGACACGGTTCTCGCATCCGAAACCTCCGGTTACGGCCGAGTCATCCGCAGGACATCCAGCGCTTCGTCGAGCTGTTCGACCGTCAGATCGCCGCGCTCCACGTACCCGCCGTCCAGGACGGCCTGACGGATCGTCTTCCGTTCGGCCAGGGCCCGCTTGGCCACCTTCGCGGCCTCCTCGTAGCCGATGTACCGGTTCAGCGGAGTGACCACGGAGGGTGACGACTCGGCGTACTCGCGGGCCCGGTCCCGGTCGGCCACGATGCCGTCGACCGTCCGGTCGGCGAGCAGCCGGGAGACGTTGGCGAGCAGCCGGACCGACTCCAGCACGTTCTTGGCGAGCACCGGCAGCATGACGTTCAGCTCGAAGTTCCCGGCGGCGCCTGCCGTGGCGATGGTCGTGTCGTTGCCGATGACCTGTGCGCAGACCATGAGAACGGCCTCCGGGACGACCGGGTTGACCTTGCCGGGCATGATCGAGGAACCCGGCTGGAGGTCGGGGAGCCGGATCTCGGCGAGCCCGGTCCGCGGTCCCGAGGCCATCCAGCGCAGATCGTTCGCGATCTTCGTCAGGCCGACGGCGATGGTCCGCAGCTGGCCGCTGGCCTCCACGATGCCGTCCCGGGCACCCTGCGCCTCGAAGTGGTCGCGGGCCTCGGTGAGCGGCAGCCCGGTGACCCGGGCGACCTCCTCGATGACGGCGGCGGAGAAACCCGGCGGGGTGTTGATGCCGGTGCCGACGGCGGTGCCGCCCAGCGGCAGCTCGGCGAGCCGGGGCAGGGTGGCGTGCAGCCGCTCGACGCCGTACCGCACCTGGGCCGCGTATCCGCCGAACTCCTGACCCAGGGTCACCGGGGTGGCGTCCATCAGGTGCGTCCGGCCCGACTTCACCACGTCGGCGAACTCCGCGGACTTGCGGGCCAGCGCGTCCGCAAGGTGCTCAAGGGCGGGGATCAGGTCGTGCGTGACGGCCGCGGTGGCCGCGATGTGGATGCTGGAGGGGAAGACGTCGTTGGACGACTGCGAGGCGTTGACGTGGTCGTTGGGATGCACGTCCCGGCCGAGCCGTTCGCTCGCCAGCGTGGCGATGACCTCGTTGGCGTTCATGTTGGACGACGTCCCGGACCCGGTCTGGAACACGTCGACGGGGAAGTGCCCGTCCCACCTGCCCTCAGCCACCTCACGGGCCGCGTCCTGGATCGCCCCGGCGACATCCTTGTCGAGCACGCCCAGCTCGGCGTTCACCTTCGCCGCCGCCGCCTTGATCCGGGCCAGCGCCTCGATGTGGGCGCGCTCGATGCGCTGCCCGGACACCGGGAAGTTCTCCACGGCGCGCTGCGTCTGGGCCCGCCACTTCGCCTCCACGGGAACGCGCACCTCCCCCATGGAGTCGTGCTCGATCCGGTACTCCTGCTCCTTGTCGGCCACTGCCGATCACCTCCGTCAGTCACAGCACCCCCGGCATCACACCTGTTCCCACCCCGACGAATGACCCACGACGGTTCCCCACGCACACCACGACCTGGGGCCGGGTCCGCTCCCTCCGCCTGCCCGCGGGCGGCTCCGCCGGGTGCGGGTGCGGGTGCGGGTGCCGGTTATCTGGGCGACGTTTCCACGGGCGGGTGGTGGGGGGCGGGGCGAGGGAGTCGGCGGTCGTGGGCGTTTCCATGGGCGTGGGGCGGGTGGCTTCCGCCGGGTGCGGGTGCCGATTGTCTGGGCGACGTTTCCACGGGCGGGTGATGGGGGGCGGAGCCCCGGTCGCGGGCGTTCATGCGCGGGTGACGGGGCCGGGGCGGGAGTCGGCGAGCGTGAGTGTTTCCACGCGTGCGTGAAGGGTGGTCTGCGCCGGTCCGGGTGCCAGCCGTCCAGGGGATGCAACCACGCGCGGGTGACGGACGGCGGGGCCGTCGATCGCGGTGTCTTCATACGGACGTGGCGAGAGGTCGCTCTGGTGACCCTGTGCCGGCGCCTCTCATCCCGTTCAGGGGGCGGAGCCCCTGGGAGGGGACGGGGTGGGGGCGGCATTCGTCCCTGCCGCCCCCGAAGGTGCTACGCCGGCCCGGGCCCCCGTACCGGAATCGACGTGAACGTCGGCTGGGGCGCAGGATCCTGGAAGAAGTCGTTCAACTTGTTCATCTCGCGGCACCAGCCGTAGCATCCGCGCATGATCTCTAACCCGAGGGTGCTGGGGAACGTCCGCCTCTCCGTCATGAAGGACGACACGACCAGCCCGGAGAAGCAGCGGGCGGCTGTCGAGCACTGGGCGCACGGCCCCTCTATAGAAGGACGCATCGTCGGGTGGGCCGAGGACGTGGACGTGTCCGGCGCCATGCACCCCTTCAAGAGACCGGGCCTCGGTCCCTGGTTCAACGAGCGGGCCGATGAGTGGGACGTCTTGGCCGTCTGGAAGCTCGACCGCCTCAGCAGGAAGGCGGGCCACTTTGCCGAGGTCTTCGAGTGGTGCCGGAAGCACGGCAAGGTGATCGTGTCCGTGACCGAGGGCATCGACATGTCCACTCCCATGGGCAAGATGTTCGCTCAGATCATCGCTGCCTTCGCGGAAGGGGAGTTGGACACCATCCGTGCCCGTGCCCTGTCTGGCTCGATGGCCCGGAAGGCGAAGGGGGTGTGGATCGGTGGTGTGCTCCCGTTCGGCTACCGATTTGAGCGCCAAGAAGACGGGGGCAAGAAGCTCATTCAGGATGCGGAGTACGCCGCCCTTCTCCGGGACATCGTTGAGAAGCTGAAGGGCGATTGGTCCGCTTACAAGATTGCCGTCGACCTGAATAAGCGCAACGTTCCAACGTGGCGTGACTATCTGCGAATTGAGCGCGGTGATGAGTCGAAGGGTGTCGCCTGGACGGCTAACGCCATTAGGGCGATCGTGGCCAACCCCACGGTGGGCGGTATCTATACCTACAAGGGCGAGACTGTCGCAGATGAAGACGGGGAACCGGTACGGATCACGGATGAGCCGCTGATGGAATACGGGGAGTGGGCTTCCCTGGTTGCTGATCTCACGGCCAATCGCCCGGTGGCCCGTGCCACGCCTTCACGCTCCATGCTGGGCGGTGTGGCCGTCTGCGACCTGTGCAGCGCGAAGATGTCTTCTTCCAAGAAGACCAAGGAGAACGGAAGGGTCTTCTACTACTACGCCTGCAACAACATCAACACGGGAACCTGCCCGAGTCCCGCACGAATCCGAAGAGAAGACCTCGACATGGCCGTTGGTCAGTTCGTGAGGGTCACTCTGGGTCCCTTGCCGGTAATGGAGCGGGTCAATAACTCGATCAGTCAAGCGAAGTCCGAGCTAGCCGAAGCGGAAGCCACTCTTGACCGTTTGGAGAGTGACTACCTGGCCGGTCGCATCAAGTCGGATGTTCAGGTCGAGCGTTACTGGAAGCAGCATGAATTCCAATCCGCTAAGGTGGAGAGACTGCGTGAAAAGATCAAAGAGGCGGAGGGCGCTCCGGCTTGGAAGGATACCGGGCGTACATACGCCGAAGAATGGGAAAGCAAGGACGATGAGCAAAAGCGGGTGTTCATCCAGCGTCATGGAATAACTGTGACGGTCGGCTTCACCGATGACGGGAACCGTCGGGCGCGCATCAGGATTCCCGAGGTTTCGGAGATTGCGCAGGAGACGGGTCTTCACGTCCCCGATGGGTATCTCTGGACGGAGCCGGAATCTGAATGGATTCTTCCAGCTCGACGGCCCTACGCCGGGAACTGACAAAGTTGGAAACTAGCCCCCGTTGCGTGGACGCTTCGGGGGCACCTTCATGCCTGCCCTTTGAATCCGTCGCCACTACCATGCTATGGACGGTCGAGACTTGATTCCGCCACCCCTGACCGCCTAGAACGTGGGGTAGGTGGACCCTGTTCAGTAGCATTCACTAGGAGAGCCCCCGCTTGAACGCGGGGCTCTCCTAAATACTCAGAGACTTTTAACAGCCTCGGCCATCAGAGCCGAGGCTTCTTAGTTCGCTACTCGCTCGCTGCGCTCACTCGGCCAAGGCTTGAGCGAACGGCTTCCGAAGAGAAGCCGGAGCTGAGAGAACAACGCTCCTTCGCCACCAGGCTCGGAGCCCAGCCGGCCGAGGCAGAGGAGCCCAAGGCCGTAGACCAAACCACCTAATGCCGCTCCCCAATCCGAAGGCGGCTTTCTAATATCCAAGGAACCCCCATGCCGTACAGCGTGTGCCCCAAACACAACCGGCTGCATCCGCTCGGGCAGCGGTGCCCGCTCTGCCCGACCAGTGGCAGGCGTAGGTATCCGAGTAAGAACACCCGCGTAGCGGGCAGGTATGACTACCAGTGGCGTAAGGCCAGGGCTGCAGCGATAGCGGCCCCAACCCTGGTGCTTCTTCTGTGGGAGCACTACCGACCTAACCGGCGACCACATCCGGCGGTTGGCCGAGGGGGGAACCAACACGCTCGACAACGTCCGTGTTCTCTGTCGGCCCTGCAATGTCCGACGCGAGAACGATTGGCGTAAGGGCATCAGGTACTGAGTGTGTCGCGCCAAGGCGGGAGCCGTACGCCCTGTGCGCCCCTCTCGGAGCCTCGTAGTCAGATGCTCAGGATCTTGTCGGCCCGACTCGCGTGGCCCGTCTCAGGGCCGCTCACCGCCTTCTCTGCTACCTCGGTCGGTTGCCGACCATGGGCCCGCAAGGGGAAGGGGAGGGGTGAAAGATTTCCGGATGCTTCCATGGCACCCGCAGCCTTAGCCGGACGTGCGCGTGCGCATATTGGCCCGGTCTTGTGGGAATTCTCGGGAATTCAAAAGGAAACGGACACATCGCCACGCATGGAGACGGATACTCCCGCACCGCTCCACAGGGACGCCCCCCGAGGGCGTTCCGAAAATGGTGGTTAGTGGATCAGTGGCCGAGCGGGCCGCCCTCGGGACCTAGGTCGTTCCGAAAGTCGTTCCAGAACCTTGCCTCCAAGCCTTGAGTTTCGGAATGAGTTTTGGAATGATCGGGGCATGACGACGAACACCACCACCGGTCACCTCATCGGCTACAAGCGAGTCAGCACCAAGGCGCAGGATGCGCAGCTTCAGGCTGACGCTCTGGCCGAGGCCGGTTGTAGCCGAGTCTTCGAAGACAAGGCTTCGGGCAAGAACATCGACCGCGCGGGGCTCATGTCCGCACTCGACTACATGCGTGAGGGTGACACGCTCGTCGTCTGGAAGCTGGACCGCCTTGGACGGTCCACGAAGGACGTGCTGACCATCGCCGAGGACCTTCACGCCCGAGGCATCGCCCTGCGGATTCTCACGGGCGCTCTCGCCGGTAGCTATTCGCCGAAGGGCGAAGGGAAGTTCTTCTTCACGATGATGGTCGCGTTCGCCGAGCTTGAGCGAGACATGATCGTGGAGCGCACCCGCGCCGGTTTGGAAGCCGCCAAGGCTCAGGGCCGTACCGGGGGCAGGCCCAAGGCCATGACCGAAGACATGATCGCGGCGGCCAAGGCTCGCCGGGCGGCTGGAGAGTCTTACGGGACGATCGCCAAGGCTCTCGGAGTCGGGCAGGCCACCGTCTATCGCCACCTCTCCGAGTAGGGCGCAGCAGCGCCGAACAGGAACTCCCGCGCCTCCTCGGGCCGGGGGTTTCGTCGTTCCCGCGCGCTCTCTGTACGACACGGGGAAGCCCCGCCCATCTGCCACGGGGGAACGACAGACGGACGGGGCCGACAGCGGGGCCTCGGGAGTCAGCCCCGGTGATCTCGCAACACCCGCAGCGCGGGCATGAATCGGGGCAGGAAGCCCGGACACGGGGTCTGCCTCGGGAGAACCCACGCGTGCCAGCACGACAGGCACCACCGCACCCGCTCATGCTCGGGATCGGGTGCCGAGTCACCGCCACAGCGGGGGCACTCCTGCAAGGCTTCTCCTAGGCCGAGAGGTCGAACTCCCCCAGCTTGGCACCGGTCAGGAAATCGATCCACTCTTCGGTGGTGAACTCGACCGCGCGGCCCGTCACGCTGCTGCGGATCGCCACCCTGCCGGGGACGTTGGTGGCCACCTCGACGCAGCGCGGGTCATTGTTGTTGTAGGTGCACGCGCTCGACGTGCGGAACTCGAATTCGGGCACTGCCATGCTGCCGTTCCCTTCTCCGAACAGCGGGGAAGCGGTCCCCGCACCGTCGTACAACCCGCCCCGGCCGCTCGACCTGTCCAGGGTTTCCACTAACCGGGACGGGAGTTCATAGGTTGTGTGTCGCAGCAAGCGTGATGATCAACCCGCATGAGAGCCAGGTAACGAACACGGAGGCTGGCCAAGCTATGCGGCCGAGGAACCGCCTCACCATCTCCAGCCGTCGAGCCTTCCGCCCGCGCACTGCGGGCACCGACCTTCTCGCGGCCGTTGCACGTCGAGCACCCCTCGAAGCCCGCACAGCCAGGGCACCACACCGTCCGGTGACCCAAGCACGTCCCGCAAATGGTCGCCATCTCGTTCAGCCACTCGATCAGGCTGGGCGGCCTGGGCGGCCTGTCGCCGTACCCCGTGCGGCCTGCCCGCCGCTTCTTCTTCGGGCGCTCCGGGGCTGTCGTCACGGACGGCCCAAGCGGCTCTGCCGGTTGGCTTCCGCTACTCGCTCGCGCAGCGTCGGGCGGGGACTGCCGACGCCGGAATGCGGGGCCAGGTCTGCGCCTTCTGCGCTGGTCCCTAGCGGGTCATCGGCGTCTTTGAAGACGAGTAGCCCCCCGTCGTCTCCGTGCTCTGCGATGTTCTGAGCCAGTCGTGCTCTCGCTTCGCTCGCCATGGTCGCCCGCTCCTCGTAGCTGCGCTCCGTGGCCAACACGCTAGGAACGGGCCACGGTTGGGCTCTACGAAGTTCTACGGAATTGCACGCGAGTTACCCGAGGGTCCCTATGGCATCGGTGATCAGGGCGCGTGCTGCGCCCCCGTAGACGGCAATCTCGGACAGCCGATCGAATGCCTTGGCGTACTGCCCGATCTCCGAGGGTGCGGTGACGTTGACAGCCGCAGTCAGTAGCTCCACCTGCGCTTGCTCGCTGTCGTAGATGCTGAACGTCTCCAGCGGCCACATGTGCCGCGAAGCCTCGAACGGCACGACACCGAGGGATACGGCCGGAAGCGACATGATCGACAACAAGTGCCCGAGCTGCCCGGCCATCACGGCAGCGTCGCCCATGCGATACCGCAACACGGCTTCCTCAACGAGGATCGCGAAGCGGTGGTCACCTTGGCGCAGCACGCGCGCCCGATCGATGCGGGCCGCGACGGCTTCCGCCACATCGTTCGGGGACTGCCGGAAGTCGGTGATCTCAGAGAGCAACGCCGTGGCGTAGGCGGGTGTCTGGAGCAGCCCAGGCACGACATTGGAGCAGTAGATCCGGAAGTTCCGCGTGCGCTCGAAGAGCGGCACGTATGACTCTTGGAGGCGGCGTAGGCCCGTGCGCTGTAGCCGTCGCCATTCGACGTACATCGACTCAGCGGAGCGTGAAGCGGCGATCAGGTCGGGCGCTAGGTCATCGGCTCCGCAGATGCCGCACCACGCCCGGATATCGGCGTCAGAGGGCGGCGTGACCGCGTTCTCCAACCGACTTGCCTTGGAGGGGTGCCAGCCGGCCTGTAGGGCCACCTCCCGCGCCGTCAGCCCAGCGTCTAGGCGAATCTCCCGGAGACGTGCTGCAAGTGCCTCACGGGCATCCTGGACGCTGGACGACGGGGAACGGACCATTGGTGCTGTCTGGCCTCAGATCTTGTAGCGGTCGTGCGGAATCGCTCGGTCCCACACGGCTTCGAACGCCGAGGCGCACAGCTTGACCACCTCGGGACGGTCGTCCACCTCATCGCCGAGGTAGACACCCTCACCCGAGAAGTAGCCGAACCTCACCAACCGATCATCGAAGCACCAGTAGTCATTGCCCGGCAGGGCAAGGTCTGATGCGTTCCGGCGGGGAAGCCATCGGATCTGCTCACCAGCGGCGACGTTGGTAAACGTCCCGTCGTACAGGTACCGCGTGTACTCGCTCACGGGCTCCGAGACGATCCGGGCACGGCGGATGACCACGCCACGGGAGACGGCTTCCGACACCATGTCGAGCCACGGACGCCACCAAGAGGCGCGGTCGTTCGGGTCGGGCCGATGCCCGGCCTTCCACGCGGCCACGCGCGGGGCTTCGTCGGGATCGTCGTAGAAGTCGCGCATCTCAAGATGTACGGCGGACCGCTGGCAGTTCGCCAGCAGCTCAGTGAACGGCGGTGCCGTCTGCGGCATCGCATGCCTCCCGGAGAGCGGCGGCCATGCGCATGGGCAGCCGAATGACGGTCTCGCTGTCGGGGATAGGACCGGTCTTCAGGCACTCGGCACGCGTGGCCTCGTCCACCGTCCAACCCTGCAACACGATCTCTTGCTTCTCCTCGTCCACCCACGCGGTGGGGCAGTTGGCCCCATCCGTGTTCGGGTCCTTGGCGATGAACCGTAGCGACACAGCAGCCTCCCGGGCTAAGCGCATTGCACGGACTTCTACGCAACGAACCTTGCGAGGGCAGAGTGATCGCGTCAAGGGCGCAGTTTCGGCCAGGAGAAGCGGCAAGAGCCCCCGGCGGATGCCAGGGGCTCTCTGTGGGTGCTACTGCCGGGGTCAGCCCAGGCCCGGACCCCGCACGGGGATACTGGTAAAGGTCGGCTGAGAGAGTTGCTGCGGGCTGAAGAAGTCGTTGCCCTTGTCGTCGACGACGATGAAGGCCGGGAAGTCCTCGACCTCGATCTTCCAGACGGCCTCCATGCCCAGTTCCTCGTACTCGACGACCTCGACCTTCTTGATGCAGTCCTGGGCGAGCCGGGCCGCCGGACCGCCGATGGAGCCGAGGTAGAACCCGCCGTGCGTGCCGCACGCGGCCGTGACCTGTTTGCTGCGGTTGCCCTTGGCGAGCATCACCTTGGAGCCGCCCGCGGCCTGGAACTGCTCGACGTAGGAGTCCATGCGGCCGGCCGTGGTGGGACCGAAGGAGCCGGACGCGTAGCCCTGCGGGGTCTTGGCCGGGCCCGCGTAGTACACCGGGTGGTCCTTCAGGTACTGCGGCATCTCCTCGCCCGCGTCCAGCCGCTCCTTGATCTTCGCGTGCGCGATGTCACGGGCCACCACCAGCGGGCCGGTGAGGGACAGCCGGGTCTTGACCGGGTACTTGGTCAGCTCGGCGAGGATCGCGTCCATCGGCTGGTTGAGGTCGACCCTGACGACGTCGGAGGACTCGTCCAGGTGCTCGTCCGTCGTCTCCGGCAGGAAGCGCGCCGGGTCCGTCTCCAACTGCTCCAGGAAGACACCCTCGGCGGTGATCTTGGCGAGCGCCTGGCGGTCGGCCGAGCAGGACACGGCGATGGCGACCGGGCAGGACGCGCCGTGCCGGGGCAGCCGGACCACGCGGACGTCGTGGCAGAAGTACTTGCCGCCGAACTGCGCGCCGATGCCGATCCGCTGGGTCAGTTCGAAGACCTTCTGCTCCAGGTCCTTGTCCCGGAAGCCGTGGCCGAGCGGCGAGCCCTCGGCGGGCAGGTTGTCCAGGTAGTGCGCGGAGGCGTACTTCGCGGTCTTCAGCGCGTACTCCGCGCTGGTGCCGCCGACGACGATCGCCAGGTGGTACGGCGGGCAGGCGGCCGTGCCGAGCGAACGGATCTTCTCCTCCAGGAACTTCATCATGGAGGCCTCGTTCAGGACGGCCTTCGTCTCCTGGTACAGGAACGACTTGTTGGCGCTGCCGCCGCCCTTCGCCATGAAGAGGAACTTGTAGGCGCCGCCGTCGGTGGCGTACAGCTCGATCTGCGCGGGGAGGTTGGAACCGGTGTTCTTCTCCTCCCACATGGTCAGCGGTGCCATCTGCGAGTACCGCAGGTTGAGCTTGGTGTAGGCGTCGTGGATGCCGTGCGAGAGGGCCTTCTCGTCCTCGCCCTCGGTGAGGACGTGCTGCCCGCGCTTGCCCATCACGATCGCCGTGCCGGTGTCCTGGCACATCGGGAGCACGCCCGCCGCCGCGATGTTCGCGTTCTTCAGCAGGTCCAGGGCGACGAACTTGTCGTTGGCCGACGCCTCGGGGTCGTCGATGATGCGGCGCAGCTGCGCGAGGTGGGCCGGGCGCAGATAGTGCTGGATGTCGTGGATGGCCTCCTCGGCCAGCTTGCGCAGCGCCTCCGGCGCGACCTTGAGGAACGTCCGCCCGTCGGCCTCGAAGGTGGAGACACCCTCGGAGGTCACCAGCCGGTACGGGGTGGTGTCCTCGCCCTGGGGGAGCAGATCGGTGTACGCGAACGCAGGGCGGGTTGGGGGGGAACTCTGTGGCATCTTCGCCCATTCCTCACTCGACAGGCAGCGTGTCCGGGCGACTCGCCTCCTCGGCGTGCTGGCTGTGGGGCGGTCGCCTGCGGCCCGCCGGCGTCGGCGGGCCTCCCCAGCGTAGAACCTGGCGGTGACGGCCAGACTGTGAGGTCGGGCTCAGCCCGCCACGCCCCGGTTCACTGGGTCATGCCTCGGGTCCGGTCCGTCACGCCCCCGTTCGTGAGGTCATGCCTCGGGTCCGGTCCGTCACGCCCCCGTCTGCGAGGTCCCGCCCCGGCTCGGTTCGCCACGCGCGGGCCGTCCACACCCCTAGTCGCGATCTATCGCGTTTCGGTACGCTGCCGTCGTGGACCTTCAGAAGCACGCCCAGCGGCAGGACGCGGCACCGCGCGTCACCGAACTGCGCGCCTCGGACGCGGACCGGGACCGGATCGCCGACATCCTGCGTGACGCCCTCGCCGAGGGGCGCCTGACCGCCGACGAACACGCGGAGCGCGTGGAGGGGGTGCTGAACGCCAAGACGGTCGGCGAGCTGGAGGTCTTCATCCGCGACCTGCCCGCCGCCCACGGCCGCCCGGCCGCCTCGGCGTACGCGCCGCCCCGCCCCGCCCCCGGCGCGATACCGACGGAGGCGGACGCCAACATCGTCGCGGTGTTCAGCAGCGCCGTACGCAAGGGCCGCTGGCGCGCCGGGCGCCGGATGCACGCGTACTCGGTCTTCGGCAGCGTCGAGATCGACCTCAGTGAGGCGATCTTCGAGTACCAGCAGGTCGTCATCAAGGCGGTGTCGGTCTTCGGCGACGTCCAGATCCGTGTGCCGGAGAACGTGTCGCTGCGTGGCACCGGCGGTGGCGTGCTCGGCAACTTCGAGGTGCACACGCTGGATTCGGCCGAGCCCGAGGCGCCCGTGGTCTATGTGGACGGGTGGGCCGTGCTGGGCAGCGTCGAGGCCCGGCCGAAGCGGGGGAAACTCGTCGCGGACATCCTCGACCGCGTGCACCACAGGGTCGAGGGGACTTTGCGCAAGCATCTCGGGCATTGACGGCTGCGCATCGGGCCGGATCCGGAACGGCGCGGTCCCGGGCGCGCCGGCGCGGGGGGTCGTGAACCGGCCGCCGCGCTCCCGCGGATCGGGACGCAGTGCATAGGCGCGCGCACAGCGGGTAGGGCTTGCTGCATCGTCTCTCGCTCGCGAAGCCGTCGTCAGGAGTAGACCGTGCTGCAACCGCCGCATTCGTCCCTGCAGGTAGCTGCCGTTCCGGCCCAGCGGGTGCCAGCGCGAGAGCGGGACCAGGATGCCCCCTGGCACACCGAGGCGGTGTGCCGGCGGGACGAGGCCGGCCTGTTCTTCGCCCCTTCGAAGGAGCCGACCGCCGCCCGGCTGTCCCGCGAGGAAGCGGCCAAGCGGGTCTGCGCGCGCTGTCCGGTCATGGTCGAGTGCCGAGAGCATGCGCTGCTCCAGCCCGAGCCGTACGGCGTGTGGGGCGGCCTCACCGCCGCCGAACGCCGCGTGGTGCTGGCCCGGCGCCGACGCCGCGACATGGAACTGAAGAAGGCGGCACGAGCGGCAGGCCGCATAGCAGCAGCAGGCTGACCCCCGAGCTTCCGTTCGATCGACAGGGCCCGGCCTTCGGGCGGACGCGGCCCGGGTCGGCGATGTGGCACATGGCGCCCCCTCCGCACAGGGGGCGCCAGTCGATGCCGGTTCCTTGGCCTTGGTGCGCTACTTCGCCCGGTCGAAGTCGATCGCGCTGTAGGCGCGCAGCTTGCTCAGACGGTGCTCGGAGTCGATCCGGCGGACCGTCCCGGACCGCGAACGCATCACGATCGAGTCGGTCGTGGCGGTCTCGGAGCGATACCGCACCCCTCGCAGCAGTTCGCCGTCCGTGATGCCGGTGGCGACGAAGAAGACGTTCTCGCCGGTGACCAGGTCCTCCGTGGTCAGCACGCGATCCAGGTCATGCCCCGCGTCCAGCGCCCGCTGCCGCTCCTCGTCGTCCTTCGGCCACAGCTTGCCCTGGATGGTCCCGCCCAGGCACTTCACGGCGCACGCCGAGATGATGCCCTCGGGGGTGCCGCCCACGCCGAGCAGCAGATCGATGCCGGTGCCCTCGCGCAGGGCGAGGATCGAGCCGGCCACATCGCCGTCGGAGATCAGCTTGATGCGCGCGCCGGTCTCCCGGACCTCCTTGATGATGCCGTCGTGCCGCGGCCGGTCGAGGATGACCACCGTGACGTCCTCGGGCGTGGACCGCTTCGCCTTCGCGACCCGGCGGATGTTCACCGACACGGGCGCGTCGATGTCGACGAAGTCCGCCGCCTCCGGCCCCGTGACCAGCTTGTCCATGTAGAAGACGGCGGACGGGTCGAACATGGAGCCGCGCTCGGCCGCCGCGAGGACTGCGATCGCGTTCGGCATGCCCTTGGCGGTCAGTGTCGTGCCGTCGATCGGGTCGACGGCGATGTCGCACTCGGGCCCGGTCCCGTCACCCACGCGCTCCCCGTTGAAGAGCATCGGGGCCTCGTCCTTCTCGCCCTCGCCGATGACGACCACGCCGTTCATCGAGACGGTCGAGACGAGGGAGCGCATGGCGCGGACCGCGGCACCGTCGGCGCCGTTCTTGTCACCGCGCCCGACCCAGCGGCCGGCGGCCATCGCCGCGGCCTCGGTCACCCGGACGAGTTCCAGGGCCAGGTTCCGGTCGGGAGCCTCGGAGGGGACGTCGAGTTCGGACGGCAAATGATGATGCTCGGTCATCGGAGCGCACCTTTCTGATACGACGACGGCCGGATGAGGGTGTTCGTCCCGACTCTACCGTCCGGGGTACAGAATGAGCAGGGGCCCCCACGGATGAGCACGCCGGGCACCTGCGACGATAGGGGCGTGGCAGGTTCGAACGGCAAGCAGAAAACGGTCCGGGACATGATTCTCTCCCTGGGCCTGATCGGGATGGCGGCGGCCGTCATCTACGTCTTCATCCCGCACGACGACCACGCTCCCGACCTCAAGCGGGTCGACTACCGCGTGGAACTGCTCACGGCGCAGCGCGCCGCGTCCTACCCGGTCGCCGCGCCTGATGGCCTGCCGGACGATTGGAAGGCGACCTCGGTCCGCTTCCAGGGGACGAACTCCGAGCGCTGGCACCTGGGCTTCCAGGACCCCGACGGACAGTACGTGCAGATCGAGCAGTCCACCCAGAAGCGCGCCGAGTTCATCGACCAGGCCAGCCAGGGCGCGCGGGCCACCGACGTCACCGAGAAGATCGGCGACCGCACCTGGAAGCGCTACACCGGCGGCCGCTACGACGCCCTCGTGCTGGAGGACACGCCCGGCTCCACCACGGTGGTCGCGGGCACGGCGTCGTTCGAGCAGCTGGCGAAGATGGCGCAGTCGCTGAAGCTGTCGTGACCCGCGGACCCCGCACGCGCGCGGGGGAGCCGCCGCCCGGCTCGCCGAGCGGCACCGCCCGCACCGTCTGCGCGTAGCTGTACGCGGCTGACGCCATCGATGGCGACGCCCCTCGGCATCCGCTACTCGCCGGCTTTCCCCGGGCCCTCCGCGTCAGCTGCTTCCTCCGCTTCGTGCGCTTCCTCCTCGGCCAGGGCGGCGTCCAGCCGCGCCCGCGCGCCCTCCAGCCAGCGCCGGCACACCTTGGCCAGCTCCTCGCCGCGCTCCCAGAGAGCGAGGGACTCCTCCAGGCTCGTCCCGCCCGCCTCCAGCCGCCGTACGACCTCGATCAGCTCGTCCCGCGCCTGCTCGTAGGAGAGCGCCTCTTCCACCTTGCCGGTCATCCGTTCACCCTAAGCGTCGACTCGTACCGTGAACTCGCCCTCGGCGACCCGCGCCCGCAGCGCCTCGGCCGCCGTCACCTCCGCCGGATCCCGCACCACATGCCCGTCGGCCCGCTGCAGCACCGCGTACCCGCGCTTCAGCGTCGCCGCGGGGGAGAGGGCCACCACGCGCGCGTGCGTGTGCGCCAGCTCGGAGTCCGCGCGGTCCAGGAGATGGCCCAGGGTGCGCCGGCTGCGGTCGACCAGCGAGGCGACATGGTCCGCGCGCTCGTCGATCATCCGGTGCGGGTCCTCCATCGAGGGCCGGGCCAGCGCATGCGCCAGCCCTCGCTCCTCGCGCTCCACCAGCGCCTCCACGCACCGTCGCGCCCGGCCCCGCAGCATCCGCACCCGCTCCAGCTCCTCGCCCACGTCCGGTACGACCTTCTTCGCCGCGTCCGTCGGGGTGGAGGCGCGCAGGTCGGCCACGAAGTCCAGGAGCGGATGGTCCGGCTCGTGGCCGATCGCGGACACCACGGGCGTACGACACGCGGCGACGGCGCGGACGAGTTGTTCGTCGGAGAACGGCAGCAGGTCCTCCACGCTGCCGCCGCCCCGGGCGACGATGATCACGTCCACGGCGTCGGTCTCGTCCAGCTCCTTGACCGCCTGCACGACCTGGGGCACCGCGTGCACGCCCTGCACGGGCACGTTGCGCACCTCGAAGCGGACGGCGGGCCAGCGGTGGCGCGCGTTCTCCAGCACGTCCCGCTCCGCGGCGGACGCGCGACCGCACACGAGGCCGATCAGCTGCGGCAGGAAGGGCAGCGGGCGCTTGCGCTCGGGCGCGAACAGCCCCTCCGCGGCCAGGGCCTTCTTCAGCTGCTCCAGCCGGGCCAGCAGCTCGCCGACCCCCACGGGCCGTATCTCGGCGGCGCGCAGCGACAGCTGCCCGCGCGGCGCGTACCACTCCGGTTTGGCGTGCACGACGACGCGGGCGCCCTCGCCGACGACGTCGGCGACCGCGTCGAACACCTGCCGGTAGCAGGTCACGCTCACCGAGATGTCGTACGACGGGTCGCGCAGCGTCAGGAAGACGACGCCCGCGCCCGGCCGCCGCGACAACTGCGTGATCTGCCCCTCGACCCACACCGCCCCGAGCCGGTCGATCCATCTCCCGATGAGCCGCGACACCTCGCCGACGGGCAGCGGGGTCTCCGCGGACGTGTTCACAGCCATGCCGCGAGACTAACGGGCCCCTCCGACAATCCGGCGCCCTCGCTGCGCGGCCGGCACCGCGAGGCCCGCCGCCGCCCACACCGCGCCCACCACCGGGGCCGCCCCCTCCTGCCCCTTCCGGTCCCTCCGGGGCCGTCGCCCAGTCTTCCCGTGCACGGTACGCGCACGCGCTCTTTGGTCCCCCGGAGGCGGCCTTACGATGGGTGCCATGACTGCCCTGCCTGGCCGCCGTGTCCTGCTCGCCGCCCCCCGGGGCTACTGCGCGGGCGTGGACCGCGCCGTGATCGCCGTCGAGAAGGCCCTGGAGCAGTACGGGGCCCCGATCTATGTCCGGCACGAGATCGTTCACAACAAGTACGTGGTCCAGACCCTGGAGAAGAAGGGCGCCGTCTTCGTCGAACGCACCGAGGAGGTGCCGCCGGGCAGCATCGTGATGTTCTCGGCGCACGGCGTGGCACCCGTCGTCCACGAGGAGGCCGAGCGCGGCCGGCTCGCCACCATCGACGCCACCTGCCCGCTGGTCACCAAGGTCCACAAGGAAGCCGTCCGGTTCGCCAAGGAGGACTACGACATCCTCCTGATCGGTCATGAGGGCCACGAGGAGGTCATCGGCACCTCCGGGGAGGCCCCGGACCACATCCAGCTGGTCGACGGCCCCGAGGACGTCGCCAAGGTCGAGGTCCGCGACCCGTCCAAGGTGGTCTGGCTGTCCCAGACCACGCTCTCCGTGGACGAGACCATGGAGACCGTGGACGCGCTGAAGGAGAAGTTTCCGCAGCTGATCTCCCCGCCCAGCGACGACATCTGCTACGCCACGCAGAACCGTCAGCTCGCCGTGAAGCAGATGGGCGAGGAGGCCGACCTGGTCATCGTGGTCGGCTCCCGCAACTCCTCCAACTCCAAGCGGCTCGTGGAGGTCGCCAAGCTGGCCGGCGCGCGCGCGGCGTACCTGGTGGACTTCGCCGCCGAGATCGACGAGTCCTGGCTGGAGGGCGTGACCACGGTCGGCGTGACCTCCGGCGCCTCCGTTCCGGAGGTCCTGGTCGAGCAGGTCCTGGACTGGCTCGCCGAGCGCGGTTACGCGGACGTCGAGATCGTCAAGGCGGCCGAGGAGTCCATCATCTTCTCGCTTCCCAAGGAGCTGCGCCGCGATCTGCGCGAGGAGGCGGCCGCCCTGGTCGCCGCGCGCGGCGGTTCGGGTACGGCGGACGTGTGAGCAGGCGATAGCCCGGCGCGTGACTGTCGGTCGCGCGTCGTACGGTGGGGCCATGCAGATCTTCGGTGTGGACATCGGCGGGTCCGGGATCAAGGGCGCACCCGTCGATCTGGAGCGGGGCGACCTCGCGGAGGAGCGCTTCAAGGTGCTCACTCCGCACCCGGCGACGCCCGACGGGGTGGCCGACGGCGTGAAGGAGGTCGTCGAACACTTCGGCTGGACGGGCCCGGTCGGTCTCACGTTCCCGGGCGTGGTCAGCGGCGGGGGCACCATCCGCACCGCCGCCAACGTGGACACGAGTTGGATCGACATGGACGCGCGCGCGTTGTTCAGCGAGCGCCTGGGCGGCCATGACGTCACGGTCGTCAACGACGCGGACGCGGCCGGTGTCGCCGAGATGAGCTTCGGCGCGGGCCGCGGCCGTGGCGGCACGGTCATCCTGCTCACCTTCGGTACGGGCATCGGCAGCGCCCTGTTCGTCGACGGCACCCTGGTCCCGAACACCGAGCTGGGCCATCTGGAGCTGGGCGGTCACGAGGCGGAGAAGCGGGCCTCCAGCAAGGCCAAGGAGGACCACCAGCTGTCCTGGGAACACTGGGCGCGCCGCGTGCAGAAGTACCTCGCGCACGTGGAGATGCTGTTCTCCCCGGAGCTGTTCATCATCGGCGGCGGCGTCAGCCGCAAGGCGGACAAGTTCCTGCACCTCATCGAGGGCGTCGAGGCGGAGATCGTGCCCGCGCAATTGGAGAACAACGCGGGGATCGTGGGCGCGGCGATGCACGCGTCCAAGGACGGCTAGCGGTCCTTGGCCCGGCGGCCCGTGCCGCGGGCCCGGTGGATGCCGGTCAGGCCCGTCCCGCGGGTCGGGCGGGCCCGAGCCGCCGCCGGCGCCTGACCCGCCGGATCCGCCGTACGATCACGGTCACGCCCGCGATGAGCGTCCCCCCGTACAGCCACCCGGCCTGAGTGGCGAGCGCGGTGACCAGCCCCATCAGCCGGCCCGCCATCCCGCCGCCGTCGTCTGCGACGGCCAGCAGCCCCACCGCGAACCCGATCGGCACCAGGACGGGGGCCGTCAGCAGGTCGTTCCCGCGCACCCACAGCGCGGTCAGCGCGCACACGGGCAGGAACAGCACCCCGTACACGGTGAGGGACGCCCCGAACAGCAGCTGGTCGATCAGGCCGAGCAGGAACATCAGGGCCGCGCAGAACAGGCCCCCGCCGAGCCCGGTGAGCCGGGGGCCTGTTCTGTGCGGCGGCTGTCCCGGACCCGGACGCACCGGTCGCCTGGCCGGCGCCTGCCCGCCCGCCGGACCGCGCCTGGCCTGCGGCGGCAGGGGTGCCGGTGGCGTGCCGCGTCGCGGGCCGTGCTGCGGGGGTCGCGTCCTGGGTTGCTCCACTGGACCAACTTAGGTCGGCTTATGTGCCGAATGGCCCTACAGACACGCCGTTGAGCGGAGCGTATCCAGGTGTTCGACGCTTCAGCCGGGGCGGTGTCCGGCACGCCGTAAACTGGGGGATCGGCCGGTCTGCTGGCCCCCTGGCCCTCCTCCTCACGTACGGGAAGTCGCAACGTGTCGCTCACGATCGGAATCGTCGGCCTGCCGAATGTCGGCAAGTCGACCCTGTTCAACGCCCTGACCAAGAACGACGTGCTGGCGGCCAACTACCCGTTCGCCACGATCGAGCCGAACGTCGGTGTGGTCGGCGTCCCGGACGCGCGCCTGACGAAGCTGGCCGAGATCTTCAACTCGCAGCGCATCCTCCCGGCGACTGTGGACTTCGTCGACATCGCGGGCATCGTCCGCGGCGCCTCCGAGGGCGAGGGCCTGGGCAACAAGTTCCTCGCGAACATCCGGGAGTCCGACGCGATCTGCCAGGTCATCCGCGCCTTCAAGGACGAGAACGTCGTCCACGTCGACGGCAAGGTCTCGCCCAAGGACGACATCGAGACGATCAACACCGAGCTGATCCTCGCCGACCTGCAGACCATCGAGAAGGTCCTGCCGCGCCTGCAGAAGGAGTCGCGGATCAAGAAGGACGTCGGGCCCAAGGTCAAGGCGGTCGAGGAGGCCAAGGAGATCCTGGAGAAGGGCGACACGCTCTTCTCCCATGGCATCGTCCAGGGCGGCGAGCGGGCCGAGCTGCTGCACGACCTGCACCTGCTCACCACCAAGCCGTTCCTCTACGTCTTCAACGTCGACGAGGACGAGCTGACCGACGACGGCTTCAAGGACGAGCAGCGCGCCCTGGTCGCCCCCGCCGAGGCGATCTTCCTCAACGCCAAGCTGGAGGCGGACCTCGCCGAGCTGGACGAGGCGGACGCGCTGGAACTCCTGGAGTCCGTCGGGGCCGAGGAGCCCGGCCTGGCCACCCTCGCCCGCGTCGGCTTCGACACCCTCGGCCTGCAGACGTACCTGACGGCCGGCCCCAAGGAGGCCCGCGCCTGGACCATCAAGAAGGGCGCCACGGCCCCCGAGGCGGCCGGTGTGATCCACACCGACTTCCAGAAGGGCTTCATCAAGGCCGAGGTCATCTCCTTCGCTGACCTGGTGGAAACCGGCTCGGTCCCGGAGGCCCGCGCGAAGGGCAAGGCCCGCATGGAGGGCAAGGACTATGTGATGCAGGACGGGGATGTGGTGGAGTTCCGGTTCAATGTGTAGCGGCTGACTCACCACCACGTCGCTGATCTGGCAAACATACAGGTCAGAGGGTCCGACTCTTCGGGGTCGGGCCCTTGGTTTTCCCGTGCTGGGATGGTGCTGGGATGGGATGCGGGCGCCCGTGCTGGGATGTGCACTGTTCAGTACCAGGTGGCGAGGTCCGTGAACTGTAGCCGGGTCGGATGGCCGAACCCGTAGACCTGCGACAGTTCCTTCTCGACGTAGTCACCGGTCGCCGGATCGAGCGGGTAGGGGGCGAAGGTGTCCGCCAGCTTGGACTCGCCGTGCAGGACTCGGTTGACCCGGTCCTCCGCCACCTCGTCGACGATCTTGAGGAACTCGTCGTAGGTGTGGATGGACCGGAGCCAGCGCTCCCCGTCGTAGAAGCCGTTCAGGGCGGCGACGCCCGCGATGTCGCCGGCCTTCTCCGCGGCCAGGACGACATTCGCGGCGCCCATGCCTCAGCCGATCAGGCCGACGCGGCGGGGGTCGACGTCCTCCCGCGAGCGGATGAAGGTCGCCGCGTTGCGCACGCCCTGGACCTGCTCCTCGGAGTTGATCACCAGCGCCGGGTGCTGCCCGCCCTCCGGCACGTCGTCGGGGTAGTAGATGGTGGGCCGTGTCCGGTCAGGTGCCGCCCTGGCCGGTGTCCCGCTGTCCCGGTGGTGGGGTGGGCAGGTCCTCCACCAGGAGGGTCTGGAGCTGGGGCATGGTCGGGGAAGACATGGCGGCCAGGCGGCGGGCCTGGCGGGTCGCCATCTGTTCGACGGTCTGCCGGGCCAGCCGCGCGTTGCCGAAGGAGCGGTCCCGGGGCTGGGCCTTGAAGAACGCGAGCAGGGCCTGCGGGACGTCGGGGGCGCACTCGAAGCCGGAGGCGGCGGCGTGCTGCTGGACGATGGTGACGAGTTCCTCCGAGCTGTAGTCGGGGAATTCGACGTGCCGTGAGAAGCGTGAGGCCAGACCGGGGTTGGAGGCCAGGAACCGGTGCATCTCGTCGGTGTAGCCGGCCACGATCACCACGACGTCCTCGCGGTGGTCCTCCATCAGTTTCAACAGGGTGTCCACCGCCTCCCGTCCGAAGTCCGAGGGCGATCCGGGCGGGGTGAGGGTGTACGCCTCGTCGACGAACAGCACGCCGCCGAGCGCCTTTTCGAAGACCTCCTGGGTGAGCTGGGCGGTGTGTCCCACATAGCGTCCGACGAGGTCGGCGCGGGCCACCTCGACGAGTTGGCCGCGGGGCAGCACATCCAGCGAGCGCAGCAGCTTTCCGTACAGCCGGGCCACCGTGGTCTTGCCGGTGCCGGGCGGTCCCGCGAAGACCAGATGCCGGTTGATGCGGGAGGCGGGCAGCCCGGCGGCCTGCCGCTGCCGGGACGCCGACAGCAGGTTGATCATGTCGGTGACCTCGTGCTTGACGGTTTCGAGGCCGACCATCGCGTTGAGTTCGTCCAGCGGTGAGGTGGCCCGGTGACCGGACGAGGCGGCCCTGACGGCGGCGGCCGCGGCCTCGCCGACGTCCTCGGGCAGCAGGACCGTCAGATCCTGTTCCCCGGCCTCCGGGAGCGAGGCCAGCCGGAACGCCTGCCGGTCCACCATCTCCTCGAACACCTGCCGGGCCACCCGGCCGTTGCCGAAGTTGGGGCCCCGGTGCATGTCGGCGAAGTGCGTGGCGAGCGCGTCCCTGGTGTCGGGGGCGAGTTCGTAGCGGTGCCGCTCGCACAGGCTCTCCACGATGGTCACCAACTCGTCGACCGTGTAGTTGACGAACTCGATGGTGCGCGCGAAGCGGGAGGCCAGACCGGGGTTGACGGCGAGGAAGGAGTCCATCTCCTTGGAGTAGCCGGCCGCGATCACCACCACGTCGTCGCGGTGGTCCTCCATCAGCTTGACCAGGGTGTCGACGGCCTCACGGCCGAAGTCGGCCCCGGAGTTCTTGCTGTCGGAGGCCAGCGTGTACGCCTCGTCGATGAACAGCACCCCGCCGAGCGCCCGGTTGAACGTCTCGGTGGTCTTGATCGCCGTACCGCCGACGACCTGGGCGACGAGGTCGGCCCGGGAGACCTCCACGAGGTGGCCGGAGCGCAGCCCGCCCAGCTCGGCCAGGATGGAGCCGTACAGCCGGGCGACCGTGGTCTTGCCGGTGCCGGGGGCGCCCGCGAAGATCAGGTGCCTGCTCATCGGCGGGGCCGGCATGCCGAGGCTGGCCCGGCGCTGGGCCAGCCGGGTCAGGTTGACCAGGCTTTTGACCTGGTGCTTGACGCCTTCCAGCCCGACCAGGGCCTCCAACTCCTCGACGGGGCCCTGCGGTTCGGCGGGTCCGTCGTCCTTGACGGCCGGTCCTGCGGGGTCCGCGGGGGCGGGCGGCGGCGCCCCGTCCCAGGCATCCCGGGCGCCGTTCGCCACACTGGACAGCCGGTCCACGGTGAGCATGCCGTCCCGGGCGGTGTGCCGCAGCCCGGCGCCCCGGTTGTCGCTGACCGTGCAGTCACGGACGGAGACCCGCTCGGTGGTCTCGACCCGGATGCCGTCGGCCTGACCGCTGGAGACCTCGCAGCCGCCCAGCGCGGCCCGCGCCCCGGCGGCCAGCAGCACGCCGTGCGACCCGGAGGAGGTGATCCGGTTGCGGACGAGGGACGCCTCGCCGCCCTCCTCGACCCGGATGCCCTCCGCCGTGCTGCCGTCCACGACGGTGTCGCGGAGATCGGCCAGGCCGCCCGCCGCGACGAGGACGCCGGGCCCGGCGGCGTCCGACAGGCTGCTGTTGCCGAGGTGCGGGCGGCCGTCGTCGGCGACCCGCAGGGCCGCGCCGCCCGCCTTCTCGATCACGCAGTCCTCCAGCCGGCCGCGTCCCCCCTTGACGACCTCCACGCCGTGGCCGCCGGCCGACACCACGCGGGCCCGCCGGATCAGCGGGTTGGCGCCGGAGAACACGGAGATGCCGACACCGCCGGCCGACGTCACCTCAAGCCGGTCGAACTCGGCCGCCGACTCCCCGGTCAGCAGCACGGCGGACGCCGCCGAGCAGTCCCGTACCACGGTCCGGGTCAGCATCGGTGCCGCGCTCTCGGTGGCCAGCACGGCGGGTCCCGCGCAGTCGGTGAACGCGCAGTCCTCGTACGTACCCCGGGCCCGCCCGGTGACGGCCAGACCGCTGCCCTTGGTACGGCTCACCCGGCAGTGGCGCAGCACGGGTTCGGCGCCGGAGGAGACCAGGATGCCGTGCTCGGCGGTGGCCAGGACGTCGAGTTCGGTCAGCTCCGGGCGGGAGGCGCTGGTCACCAGGGCGCCGATCGCCAGGTCGTGCACCCGGGTACGGAGCACCCGGGTGGCGCTGTGCTGCTCCAGCGCGATACCGGGCTTGTCGGTGGCGGAGATGTCGCAGTCCTCGACCGATCCGCGGGCCTGGCCGTTGGCGAGGACGCCGTTGCCGCGGGTGTCGCGCATCGTGCAGCCGCGTACGGTGGTGCGGGCCTTCTCGCTGATGACGACGGCGGAGCTGCCGAGGTTCTCCAGCACGCAGTCGGCGACGACGCTCTCCTCGGACGAGGTGTCGACGACGCCGGCGCCCTCCGGGTTGGTGATCCGGCAGCCGCGCATGGCCAGCGATCCCGTGTTGCGGCTGAGCACCGCGGTCCAGCCGGTGCCGGCGATGTCGCATCCGTCGAGGGCGACCTGGCCCTGGAAGGCGTCCACGACCGGGACGTCGTCGCCGTCCGGGCCGCGCAGCACCAGATCGGTGAGCATCACGGCGTCGGCCGCCAGGGTCACGGCGGAGCCGGAGCGGGGCGCGATCTCCACGCTGCCGCGCGATCCCTCGGCGACGATGGTGACCCGCCGGGAGATCCGCAGGTTCTCCTCGTACCGCCCCGGCAGGACGCTGATCACCGCGCCCGTACGGGCCTTGGCCAAGGCTTCGCTTATCGTTCGGAAGCTGTCCGGCCCATCGGGCCTTTCGGGACCGACCGTGAGCAGCTGGCGTGCCACGCTCGAATCTCCTCCTCGTCAGCGACGTCAGGGCGACGGCAGTCAGGTGGGGCGACAGGGAACAAGTAAACAGACTGTAGGACCGGGCGGTGAACAGCGGGCGGCGGCAGTGCGTCGCGAGGGCTGCGGCGGATCCTCCCCGGGGGCGGTACGGGTCGTGGTGCTGGGGCCATCATGCCCGTTCGAACGTCCGCCCGGGTGCGCTGGGGGCGTCCCCCTATCATGCGCCTCATGAGGCAATCCCGGTTTCTCCGGTCCCCAGGGCTTCCCCAACCCCCCTGCTCCCGCACCCACTTCAGGCTGTCAGCGGGGCTGGGCGCGCTGACGGTGACGGCGGTGTGCGCCCTGTCCGCCCCGGCGCCCGCCATGGCCGCCTCCCCCTCTCCCGCCCCCGCGTCCTCGGCGTCCGCGGGCGGCGGCACCGGCAGTACGAGCCTGCCGCCGATCCCGCTCACCCTGGGCGACGACGACCCCTGCACCGCCGCCTCGAACCGTACGGCGCAGGCCGCGACCTGGGCCCAGCGGAGTCTGTCGCTGCCCCACGCGTGGCAGCTGTCGCGGGGCGCGGGCATCACCGTAGCGGTGGTGGACACCGGGGTGTCGGGCAAGGCGGCGGCGCTGTCCGGGCGGGTCACCGCCGTCGGGGACGCCGCCGACGACTGCGTGGGGCACGGCACCCTCGTCGCCGGCCTCGTCGCCGCCGCGCAGACCAACGGCACCGACGTCCACGGAGTGGCCCCGGGCGCCCGGATACTCGCCGTGCGCGGCACCGACGAGCGGGGCAACGCCACCGCCGAGCGGGTCGCCGACGGCATCCGCGCGTCCGTCGACAACGGCGCCCGAGTCGTCACCGTGTCCGCGGCGTTGACCACCGGAGAGGCCGAGCTGACGGCCGCCGTCCGATACGCCACCGAGCACCAGGTCCTCGTCGTCGCCGCCGCGGCGCCCGACATCGAGCCCCGGGACGGCGAGGGCGCCGCACAGTACTGGCCCGCGTCCGCGCCCGGCGCCCTGTCGGTGGTCGGGGTGACGGCCGCCGGCGGCACGCTGGGCAGCGCCGCCGGCCTCGCCGGGGCGGACCTGGCCGCCCCCGGCGGCCCGGTGGTCGGCATCGGGCCGCGCGGCTCCGGGCACTACATCGCCGCGGGTTCCTCCGCGGCCGCCGCGTTCGCCGCCGGTGCCGCGGCCCTGGTGCGCGCCTACCACCCGGACCTGACCGCCGCCGAGACCGCCGAGCGGCTGACCGCCTCCGCCGCCCCTACCGGCGGCGCGCCCCGGCTCGACCCGTACGCGGCGGTCTCCATGGTCCCGCCCGGCTCCGGCACACCCGCCGCCCCGCCGAGCATCGCCCCGCTGCACCTGCCCGCGGTGTCCACCGCACCCCGGGACCGGGCGCTGCTGTCCGCCGGTGTCATGGCGGTGCTGGTCCTGCTGGTGGCCGCGGCGGTGGCGGTGATCCCCCGCGGCCAAGCCCGCGGCTGGCGCCCACCCCCCTGAGCCCCCACGGGACTGCGCCCCGCAGGGGCGCGGGGAACTGCGCGATCAGCCACGACGTGCCTGCGGGTGTGTACGGCGGCGTGTGTGGCTGGCCGGTGGCGGGGCTTGCCCTTGTTGGCCGACGCGCGCGGGGACGTGCCCCGCAGGGGCGCGGGGAACTGCGCGATCGGCCACGACGGCGCCGCAGACGAACGACGGCTTCCACGGCCCAGCCAGCGCACGCGCCTAGTCGAGCTGGGCCGTCTGGACCAGGGTCATGGCACGTCGGGCCACGCGCATGGCACGGCCGCGGGGCAGGATACGGGGCTTGATGTTCCCGAACAGATAGCCCTCGGTGGGCGGGCAGGACAGCAGCAGACCGGGGGAGTTGACCTCCTGGATACGGCGCAGCAGGGCCTCCTGGAGACCACGGCCGGCGCCGGACGCGGAGCGGGCGACGACCATGTGCAGGCCGACCTCGTAGCCGAGCGCGAGATGGTCCAGGAGCGGCATGAAGGGGTTGTTGCCGGGGCCCGCGCCGATCATGTCGTAGTCGTCGACGAGGACGAACAGCCGCGGCCCCGTCCACCAGTCGCACCGCCGCATCCGGTCCGGGGTGACGTCCGGCCCCGGCACCCGGAGCCGGATCGCCCGTGCCGCGCCGCTGACCAGCTCGCGCAGCGCGTCGATGGACACGGCGTGCCCCAGCCGGTACTCCTGCGGGACGGCCTCCACCAGGTCACGCCGGTAGTCCACGACCAGCACCCGGGCCTCCTCGGGCGTGTACCGCTCGGTGATGGCGCGGGCGACGAGCCGCAGCAGGTTGGTCTTGCCGCTTTCCGTGTCGCCGACGACGAGCAGATGCGGGGTGACGGAGAAGTCGTGCCAGGCGGGGGCGAGTTTGTCCTCCTCCACGCCCAGCGCGACGCGCAGCCCGCCCTCCGCGGTGGTCTGCGGGGGCGGCAGCTCGCCGGCGGCCAGCAGCTGCGGCAGCAGCCGTACCTCGGGCGCTCGCGGACCCGTCCAGTGCTCCTTGATGTCCAGGATCAGGGCGGACGCCCCGGCCGCGAGGTCGTCGGCGTTCTCTGCGCCGTCGATCCGGGGCAGCGCCGACAGGAAGTGCAGTTTGCCGTCGATGGTCAGGCCCCGTCCCGGGGCGGCGGGCACCGTCCTGGCCCGGCGGGTGTCCACCATGGACTCGATGGGGTCGCCCATCCGCAGCTCGATGCGGGTGCCCGCCTGGTCGCGCACGGCGGCGGCCAGTTCCACCCAGCGGGCGGTGGTGACGATCAGGTGGATGCCGTAGTTGAGACCGCGGGCGGCGATCCGGGTGAACGTCTGGATCAGGTCCTGGTGGTCCTGGCGGACGGTGGACCAGCCGTCCACGACCACGAACACGTCACCGTGCGGCTGGTCGGCGAACTCACCGGCCGCCCGGCGGGCGCGGTAGTCGGGCATCGAGGCGACGCCGTCCTGGAGGAAGAGCCGTTCGCGGTCCTCCAGGATGGCGGTGACCTCGGCGACGGTCCGCCCGATGCGCTCGGTGTCGACCCGGGCGGCCACCGAGCCGACGTGCGGCAGTTCGACCAGCCCGGCCAGTGATCCGCCGCCGAAGTCCAGGCAGTAGAACTGCACTTCACGCGGGGTGTGGGTGAGGGCCAGCGCCGATATCAGGGTCCGTACGACCGTGCTTTTGCCGCTCTGCGGGCCGCCCGCGATGGCCACATGGCCGCCGGCGCCGGACAGGTCGACCGTCAGCAGGTCCCGTACCTGGTCGAAGGGGCGGTCGACGATGCCGACGGGCACCGAGAGACGGCCGCGGCCCGCCCAGCCCACCGTGGTCAGACCGTACTCGGGGTGCGGCGCCAGCGGCGGGAGGATCTGGTCCAGGGAGGGCGAGGCGTCCAGCGGCGGCAGCCACACCTGGTGGGCGGGCGGTCCGGAGCCGCGCAGCCGGTCCAGGGCCGCCGCCAGCAGCGTCTGCCCGGCGCCGGGCTGCTCCTCCTCGTCCGGCGCGGCGGCGTTCCCCTCCGGTACGTCCGGTGCATTCGGTACGTCCGGATCATCCGGAGTGTCCGGTGCCGGGCGCGGCGCGATCCAGTCCGTCGTCCAGGGCACGACCTGGCCGGCCGCCCGCGCCTGTGCCACCGGCCCGCTGCGGTGCTCGTAGGGCCCGGAGACGTATGCGGCACGGAACCGGGTCAGCTCCTCCACACCGCTCTTCAGATAGCCGCTGCCGGGCTGCGGCGGCAGATGGTAGGCGTCCGGCACGCCCAGCACACCCCGGCTCTCCATGGCCGAGAAGGTGCGCAGACCGATGCGGTAGGACAGATGGCTCTCCAACTGGTGCATGCGGCCCTCGTCCAGCCGCTGCGAGGCCAGCAGCAGATGCACGCCGAGGCTGCGTCCGAGCCGGCCGATCATCACGAACAGCTCCATGAACTCCCGGTGCGCGGCCAGCAGTTCGCTGAACTCGTCGACGATGACGAACAGACTGGGCAGCGGCTGGAGCGGGGTGCCCGCGGCCCGCGCCCGCTCGTACTCCAGGGCCGAGGTGTAGTTGCCGGCCGCGCGCAGCAGTTCCTGACGCCTGATCAGCTCGCCGTGCAGGGCGTCCTGCATGCGTGAGACGAGCGCGACCTCGTCGGCCAGGTTGGTGATCACCGCGGAGGTGTGAGGGAGTTCGTCCAGGCCGAGGAAGGTGGCGCCGCCCTTGAAGTCCACCAGGACGAAGTTGAGGGTGTCCGAGGAGTGGGTCAGCGCGAGCGCCAGCACCAGGGTGCGCAGCGTCTCGCTCTTGCCGGAACCGGTCGCGCCGATCAGCATGCCGTGCGGGCCCATACCGCCCTGCGCGGCCTCCTTGATGTCCAACTCCACCGGGCTGCCCTCGGCGCTGATGCCGATGGGCACCCGCAGCCGGTCCGAACCGGCACGGCGCGCCCACAGCTCCCGCGGGTCGAAGCGGTGCAGGTCCGTGAGGCCGAGCAGCGACGTCAACTCGATGTCCGCGGACATCGGTTCGGCGGCGTCACTGCCGAACGCCATGCGGTACGGGGACAGCCGCATGGCCACCGCCCGCGCCATGGCCGGGCCGAGCCGGTCGGGACGGCCGAGCAGTGTGTGCTGCTCCTGGCGGTTGCGGTCGGTGCGCACCAGCGTGACGGTGCCGTTGGTCCGGTTCCGCCGTCCGGTCCTGCCCTCGTCCTCGCTGAACTCCAGGCGCAGCGTAGAGCGTCCGGGACGCCAGGTCAGCTCGCCGGACAGGTCCAGCACGACGGCGTTGCGGAACCCGGCGCCGTCGAACCGGTGACCGCTCGGCACGCTGCCCTGGTCCACCACGATCACCGTGAACGGCTCCTCCCGGCCCGGCACGGCCTCCGGGTCGAACGACGGCCGCTCCTGGAACTCCGCGCCGAGCAGGTCCTCAAGGCCGGTCATGGTGGACACGACCAGCCGCACCGGGCCTGCGCCGTCCTGCTCCTCGGTGTGCAGGGCGTGCGGCAGCCACTTCACCCAGTCCCAGTCCGGGCGCCGGTCCTCGGACACGCAGAAGGCCAGCCACAGGTCGTCGGGCGAATGGAACACGGCGAGCTGTGCCACCAGCGCCCTGACGGCGTCGCGGATACGTTCCTCGTCGCCCCGGAGCAGCACCCGCGACCAGGCCCGCAGGGACAGCGCGATGGGCTGGTCGGGGACGGTCGCGTAGGCCCGTATGAAGCTGCGCAGGGCGTGTGCGGACAGCGGTTCCAGGTCCTCTACGGGCTTGGTGGACATCGGTGCCAGGCGCAGTCCCAGCCGTTGCCCGCCCACCGCGAGCCGGGCCTCGCCGAAGTCGTCGTGGCCGGGCCTGCGTTCCCACAGCCGGGAGGTGCGGGCCAGCGACGACAGCGCGGCGGGTTCGGGATGCCGCCAGGACAGGGCGTACTGCTGCTGCACGAACGCTCCGCGGACCTGGATCCGGGTCTGCCGGAGGTAGCGCAGGTAGTCGCGGCGTTCGCCCTTGAGCCGGCGTTTGCGGTCTCCGGCCTTGCGCATCACCTGGCCGAGGATCATCAGGCCGGAGGCGGTCACCATCAGGGCCAGGGCGGTGTAGCCGAGGGTCGAGCTGCCGGTGCCCATGCGGATGAACAGCAGCATCATCGAGGCCGACATCATGCCCATGGGCAGGTAGTTCCACACCGCGGAGGTGTCCGGCACGATCTCCGGCAGGGTGGGCGGCTCCTGGAGGCTCAGCTCTCCCTCGGGCAGGTCCGGGGCCCGGCGACGGGCCGGACGACGGAAGAGAACCACACTCAAGGGACAGCCTCCTCGGCGGCGAAAGCCCACACGGCCAAAACGGCGGGCCGATCGAAACGGACGAACACAACGGTCGGACGGAGCGGAACGGTCGGATTGGCGGATCGGTCACGCGGGCGGGGTGGTCAGGCGGCGTATTGGTCGGCTGGTGTGAGTGGGCGGGCGGAGGGTGTGGTGGGGCGAGCGGTGTGGTGCCGGGGGAGTGGTCGGCTGAGTGGGGCGGTCACGGGGTGGGGTGGTCAGGCGGGCGTATTGGCGCGTTGCTCTGAGCGGGTGGCCGGTGGCGGCGGTCGGCCGGTCGGGTCGGGCAAGTGGGTCGAGCGGTCAGGCGGATGGGGTGGTCAGGCGGTGTGAGTGGGCGGGCGGTGTGGCGCCGGGGGAGTGGTCGGCCGGGTGGGGCGGTCGGCGGGCCCGATCGTCGGCTGGGCGAAGTAGGAAGGCGGTTGGAGTGGTCGGGCGGGGGAGTGGTGTGGTCGGTCGGGGGCCGTCAAGTGGTCGGTGCGGACGGGCGGTTGGATGGGGTGGGCGGAGTGCTTGGACGGGTGGGTTGGGGGGCCGTGGTCGGTGTGGTTTGCCCGGCGAGGCCGGTGGGCGGTGTGGTACGTCGGGTGAGACGTCGGGCGGTGTGGTCGGCCGGAGAGTCGTTGGACGGGAGTGGTCGGCTGGGTGTGGTGGGAGAATGGGTGGTCGGGCGGGGCGGGTGGGGGCTGTCGGTGGCCCTGGCGGAGTGGGGTCGCGGCGCACCGAAACTGTAAAGCCCTCCCGTTGGGGAACTCGTAAGCGGGGCGGGGGCGTTCCGCGGTGGGTTCTTCAGCGGCGGATTCCCCGGAGCGGATGTCTCGGGGCGGGCCACCCCGGGCGGGACCGGAATTGATTTTGTAGGGTACAGCCGTCCGATTCCAGACGCCGATCTCGCGCGTCGGTCCCGGCACCCCCACTGCCACAAGGTTTCTTCCATCCTCATTGCCCGAAGGCCACCTGCCCACAATTCGGAGAGACGAGCGAGCCTTGACCGACAGCACGGTGGCACATCTGTGCCGGATCACGGTGCGAGCACCCGAGAAATCCATGGACCTGGCCGTACCCGGTGACGTACCGGTGGCCGATCTGCTGCCCGCGCTGCTCGACTACGCCGGCGAAGACACCCAGGAGGCCGGCCTCGAACACGGCGGCTGGGTGCTCCAACGCCTGGGCGGCGCGCCCCTCGACGAGGAGGCCACACTCGACGAGGCGGGGGTCCGCGACGGCGAGACCCTGCACCTGAGGCCACGCGCCGACGCACTGCCCGAGCCGCACTTCGACGACCTGGTCGACGGCATCGCCACGACCATGGAACGCCGCCCGTTCGCCTGGACGCCGACGGTGAGCCGGCGGGTGCTGATCGGCCTCACGGTGACCGCGCTGGCCGCCGGATCGGTCCTGCTCGCCCTGCCGGGCATGGGCTTCCCGCTGCGCGTCGGCATCCTGTTCGCCGGCGGGCTGCTGATGCTCGCCGGCGCGGCCTCGGCGAGCCGGGCCGTCGGCGACGCCGGCGCCGGCGCCGCGCTGGGCGTGATGGCCACCGTGTACTGGACGCACGCGGGCTGGCTGCTGCCCGGCGGCACCATCGAGGGCGACCAGGCCGACCAGGTCCTCGGCGCCCGGCTCCTGGCCGCATCCGCCGCCGCGGCGGGCGGCGCGGTGCTGGCGCTCGCCGTGGTGGCGGCCTTCACCCCGCTGTTCCTGGCCACGGCCGCGATCGCGGTGGGCGGCGCGCTCGGCGGGCTGCTGCTGGTCCTGCTGGACTTGACGCCGCAGCAGGCGGCCGGAGTTACCGCCCTGGTCACCGTGTTGTTCGGGGCTTTCACGCCCGCGCTGTCCTTCCGGCTCTCGGGTCTGCGCACCCCACCGCTGCCGACCAACGCCCAGCAGCTCCAGCAGGGGATCGACCCGCACCCCAGCGCCGACGTGGCCGCCCGTACCGCGATCGCCGACGCGTGGATGACCGCGCTGTTCGCGTCCGCAGGGCTGCTCAGCGTGGCCTGCATCGCCGCCCTGGTCCGGCCGTTCGGCTGGCCCGGCGGTTGCATGGCCGCCGGGCTCTCGCTGCTCCTGCTGCTGCACGGCCGCGGCATGGGCAGCTCCTGGCAGCGGCTCGCGCTGATCGGCCCCGGCGTGCTCGGCGTGGCCGGCCTGGTGGTGTCAGCGGCCCTGGCGATCTCGCCCGAATCCCGGCCGGCCCTGCTGGTCGGGCTGTTCGCCACGGCGGCGGCGTGCGCCATCGCGTCCTGGACGGTGCCGGGCCGGCGGCTGGTGCCGTACTGGGGCCGGGCCGCCGAACTGCTGCACTCGGCCGCGGCGATCAGCATGCTGCCGCTGGCCCTGTGGATCCTCGGCGTGTACGGGTTCCTGCGGGGGCTGGACCTGTGACGCCCCTCGTGGCCGTCCGGCTCCGCAACGCCGGCTGCTCACAGACGACTTGTGAACGACCGGCTGCCGAACCTTCGATGAACTCCGAGCCGCCCACCTCCTGAGCCCGACCCGTGTAGGGAGCAAGACGTGCAGAACAGACGCGACCAGGTCCAGGCGCACATGTTCGTCATGGGGCGGCTGACCTCGGGACTGCTGCGCACCGACCTGGACGCGCCGGAGAGCCCCGTCGGCCGCACCAACCGGGGCCTGGCGATCGGGATCGTCGTCGCGCTGCTGGTGTCGGCCGGCGCCTTCGTCTACGGCCTGATATCCCCGTCCACCACCAACTCCTGGCGGGTCTCGGGGACCCTGATCGTGGACAAGGACACCGGCGCCCGCTACTTCTACCAGGACGGCGAGCTGCGCCCCGTCCTGAACTACGCGTCCGCGATGCTGCTCGCCGGTGCGAGCGGCGGCGGGATGTCCACCACGGCGGTCGGCACCGGGTCGCTGCGGCACACCCCGCGCGGCGCCGCCGTCGGCATCAGCGGCGCACCGGACGTACTGCCGGACGCGGACGCGCTCGCCGACTCCCGCCCCTGGCTGGTGTGTTCGGCGCCCGATGGCGGCGCGGGCACCGACGCCACCGTGCTCTCCGTGGCCTCCACCGCCATCGAACGCCCGCTGCCCTCCAGCAGTGCGCTGCTGGTGGCCGACCCGTCCGGGAACCGTCATCTGGTCTGGCAGGGCATGAGACTGCGGATCGACACCGGCAGCAGCGCCCTGGAGGGCCTCGGCTACGGATCGGCCGAACCCCGCAAGGTCTCCGCCGCGTTCATCGACGCCCTGCCGGCCGGTCCCGACCTGGCCCCGGTCGACGTGCCGGGCCGCGGCAAGGCCGGACCGTCGCTCGGCGGGCTCGACACCCGGATCGGACAGGTCTTCCGCACCAGCGTGCCGGGATCCGCGCGGACCCAGTACTACCTGCTGCGCGACGAGGGCCTGGTGCCGCTGACGAACACCCAGGCGGCGTTGCAGCTAGGCGATCCGGACACCGCCAAGGACGCGTACGGCGGCGGCCCCGTGAGCGCGCGGCAGCTGGAAGCGGGCGCACTCAAGGGCCACTTGGCGGCCGGCGGCACGGACACCGGCTCATCCGCCGGCTCCGCCGAGGCACTGCCGAAGTCGCCGCCCGCCCTCGCGGCGGTCAAGGAGGACCAGGGGGTCTGTGCGTCCGTGACGCCCGGTACCGCGGCCGGAGCCGGGGTGCGGGTGGGCGTCGCGGTGGTGGCCGAGAGCGCGCTGGCCCCGCTCGCCCAGCGGCCCGCCACCCCGACGGCCGCGGCCTGCCTGGCCGTTGACGGAGTCGTGGTCGAACCCGGCGGTGGCGCACTGGTCCGGGCGAGCAGCGCCGCCGGTGGCGAAGCCGGGGGCAGCCGGTACCTGGTCACGGACACCGGGGTGAAGTACCGGGTGCCCACGGACGGCGACGGGTCGGCCCTCGGCTACAGCGCCGGCCAGGTGCGGACCGTGCCCTCGCTGCTGCTGTCGATGCTGCCGACCGGGCCGGACCTCGGCGCGGCGGACGCGGCCGTCGCGGTCTCCGCCGCGGACGCGCGCAGCGCACCGGACGGCGCGGGCTGCCGGGCTTCCGGACCGCGGACGGCGGGATCGCCGGCACAGGGCCGGTAGTCGGAATCACCCGGGAGGACCCAGCGGACCGAGCAGAAGCCGTGACCCCAACTCGCGCTCAAAGGAGCGCGTTTGACCCTTCAAATGTCTCGTTGGATACCTGAAGGTGACGAGAAGGTGAATGGGGGCGGAGTTGGTATTGATGCTTGTGTGTCAAGGGCCATGAACTGTTGCACCATGAATTTGACGCTCTTTAGGCTGGCAGCGAATCAAAGCGGTCGGGAAATGAGTCATGAAGCTCCTCCGGTCTTTTGCGTCGGTACCTGAACCAGCGTGCGCCGCACCGTGGTTCGGCCGGTGCGACGGTTCGACCAGCCGTGGGCCGGAGGCGGCGCCGTGGAGCAGGGAAGGGGCAACATGAGCGAGACCGGCGGTCAGCAGTCATCGGAATCGTCCACCCGTAGCGGGATCCTGGCGCTGGAGCAGGCGTACAGCGGCGTCCAGCGCATCCTTCAGGACGTGGAGGGCACCAAGAACAACCTGTCGAAGTCCTACCAGGGTTCGGACGGCGGCGCCTACGGCAGGCTGCTCGACCTGTGGGACGACCAGGTGGTCATCATCCTGAACAACCTCGAAGACATGATCGACAAGCTCAACACGAGCCTGGTGCAGCACAACCTGGCCCAGGGCTCCGGCAACGAGGCCATCGACCAGGCGTTCGGCGCGAGCGAGGCCGCCTTCGACGCCCTGTCCAGTTCCGGGGCCATCAAGCCCGCCAGCTCCCCCGTCGCCTGATGCCCGCGGCGGTCACCGCCGACCCGCCCCACCGGCACCCCCACGAGATGAGGATCGCCCATGTCCGACCTGAACGACGGCTACATCCACGTCGAGTACAGCCCCGTCACCAATGCCGCCGACGACATGGTCCAGCAGACCCGGGCCATCGAGGGCACCCTGAGCAACCTGGAGATGGAGCTGAACGCGCTCAAGCAGACCTGGTGGGGTGACGACGCGTCGGTCTACGAGGAGAAGCAGACGGCCTGGGACAACGCTGTCATCATCATGCAGCAGCTGCTGAACTCGCACGCCGACCTGCTGACCGACGTCTCGGACAACTACCGGTACACGGAGCAGAACCTGAGCCAGCTCTGGTCCGAGGTGTCCATCGGCAGGTGAGCCGTGTCGTGAGAGCCACCGCCTCCGGCAGCAGCAGGGCACCGTCGGCCGGAGGCGGTACCACGACGGCACACACGGCACGCACGGTACGCACGGCCTGCCGTCACCGCCGTACCGGGGACATCCGTAAGAGGGGAAACAGCCATGGCGGACCTGAGTCACCTGGACAAGACGTCCCTCCAGTCGTTCATCGACGGGGACCTCGCGACGTTCATCGGGGACCTCAAGCAGATCCTTGAGGGCGACCCGTCCATGCGGGACATGGCGGACGGCATCACCACCGAGGAGACCGTGGGCGCGATCTCCGCGGGCAAGCCGATCATGATGGGGCTGATCGACGCGGACGACCTCACGTCCGGCTCCAGCTTCGCCGACGCGCTGGCCACCAACATCGAAACGGTCGTCAACGTCCTGCTGGGACAGCAGGACACATTCGACGAGATCGATGACGCCCTGCGCACGACCGTCAAGGAGCTGTTCAAGGCCCAGGGCGACAACCTCGGCAAGATCGGGGCGGACAAGTTCTCCGAGATCCTGTCCGAAACCGGCTTCTCGGGCGAGTCGGGCAGCGGTGATCACGGGGACTCGTCCGGCGACAAGGATGGCGACAAGGGAAGCAAGGGCGGCGGCAAGTAACGCACTTCCTGCCGTCCCTGCCCTCCGTTCTCTGCTCCTGACCCACCCACAGGTTCCACCTCCGGGAGTCCTCCCATGGCCGACGAATCCGATCACTGGGCCAGAGCCGTCGAGTCGTTCACCGGCTACAAGATGCCCTCGCGCCACACCATGTTCGACGACGTGAAGGGCCTTGAGCCGAACGGCAACGCGCCGTTGATCTCGGTCAAGATCGAGGACCGCGAGTTCATGGAGATGACGGAGAGCGCGTACCAGCTCTACTCGGGACCGGACGTCGACGGGCACGACTTCGTGATCCACTTCTTCCTGCCGGGCAAGGAGGACCCGGACGAGGTGGATGTCGACGACTACTCCGAGGACGAGCTAAAGGAGAAGATCTACCCGAGGCTCCGCAAGGTCGTCATCGACTTCGTCGGTCCGGACGGTGCGGACGTCAAGCTCAACTACCTGAGCCCGTTCAGCTGGAGCGAGGGCGACAGCGGAAGTTCGCTGGTCGGGATGAAGCACCCCATGGGCCAGTTCGTCCAGGGCGCGGGGAGCGCGCTGTACCAGCTCGGCTACCGGGGGATCACGAGCCACAACAACATCGACTTCGAGTCCAACGGTGTGACGGTGGACGCGTCCCGGGCCATGGACTTCGAGTCCTTCACCAGGACGGCCCAGGCGTACGACCGGGTGGCCAAGTTCTTCATGGACCACGCCGAGACGCTCAAGCAGTGGAAGGAGTCCCTGGGCGAGGACACCGCGGCCTGGAAGGGCAAGGCGGCCGAGGTGTTCGCCGATCTCATCGACGGACTGCACAAGAACTACAGCGGGTTCGCCGACCAGATGCATCCCAAAGGCTTCTCCGCCAAGCACGAGTCGATGTGGGACTACTACGCGTCGTCGAGCCTCCAGGGGGACGCGATCCTGGGCGCCGGCAACGCCGTCTTCACCGCGATCCGTGACCTGTACCAGGCGTGGACCGACTGGGAGACCGGAACCAACGCCGACTGGAAACCGCTGAGCACCGGCGATGACCCAGTGGAGTACCTGCCGGGCCTCGGCAGCCCCTACGGCATCCTCTACTCGATGCTGGAGTCGGCCCAGACCTGGGCCTACAACCACAACGCCAGGTTCGCCGTGAAAGGCACAAAAGAGTCCACCGAGTCGACGTACTACGGGGGCAACACCAGCGGCTCCGGCAGCTGGAAGGACACAAAGACGACGACGCACTTCTACGTCCTGAGGCCCGAGGCCGAGCAGGTCATCCCCGGGCTCGGCTACCTCAACGACGTCTCCACGTGGGCCGGTCTTGGTACCAGGGCCGTCGAGTCCTGGAACAAGGGCGTCGAGGAGCACCTGGCTCCCACGGCCGACAAGACGCTGTCGAGCGTCAACAACGCCTTCATCGCGGCCCGGCGAGTCATCGACGAGGTGCTGGAACCCGAGGTCACCAACTACTTCAGCGGGTCGGGCGGGAGCGGCTCCGGCAGCGGCGGCAAGGACGGCGCCCAGGACGCGATCGACAAGGCGAACAAGGCGGCGCAGGACGCCATCGACAAGGCGAACAAAGCGGCACAGGACGCCATCGACAAGGCGAACGCGGCGGCGGACAAGGCCAGGGCGGAGGCCGAGGCGGCGATCAAGAAGGCCGGCGAGCAGGCGGAAAAGGCCGTCGACGAAGCCAACGACAGGGCCGACGATGCCGTCAACAAGGCGAACGAGGCGGCGGAGAAGGCCAAGGGGGACGCGGAGAAGGCAGCCAAGGACGCCAACAACCAGGCCAAGTCGGCCATCGACGAGGCCAACAACCAGGCCGACAAGTCGAACGCCGACGCCAAGGCGGCCATCGACAAGGCCAACTCCGAGGCCGACAAGGCCGTCCAGAGCGCGCACGACCAGGCCAACGACGCGGCGGACAAGTCCAACGCCGATGCCAAGTCGGCGATCGACGCCGCGAACGACCAGGCCAACGACGCCGCCGACAAGGTGAACTCCGATGCCAAGTCGGCGATCGACGCGGCGATCGACCAGGCCGACAAGGCCGTCGACGAGGCCAACAACCAGGCGCGCTCCGTCATCGGCGACGCCAACGACCAACTCCAGAGCGGCAACCACCAGTCCGGCGTCCCGCTCGGGCCCACCAGCAGCTTCGTCACCTCCGCGCCGCCGGCGGACCGTTCCTTCGGCGGCTCGCGCCAGCGAACCGGCGGCGTCACCGTCCAGAACCCCGACGGCAGCGAGACGACCACCTACTCCGACGGCACCGAGGTGACCACCGGCCCGGACGGAACGGTCACCCAGACCGGTCCCGACGGCACCGTCACCGTCACCAAGCCGGACGGCTCCATGACCGTCACCGCCCCCGACGGCTCCGTGCGGACGACGGGCCCGAACGGCGAGATCACCTCCCCGGGCGGCAGGACGACCATTTCCGGTCCGAGCGGTGAGATCGCCACGCATCCGGACGGTTCGACGAGCGTGGACGGCCCGAGCGGCCGTACGACGACGTCCTCGGACGGCACGGTCACAGTGACGGGCCCGGACGGCAGCAAGACGGTGATTTCGCCGGACGGCAGTAGGACCGTGACGCAGTCGGACGGCAGCACCACGGTGACGTCGCCGGACGGCAGCACCACGGTGACGCTGCCCGACGGAAGCGTGCAGGTGACCGACCCGGGCGGCAGGGTCACCACGACCCATCCGGACGGCAGCAGCAGTGTGACATCGCCGGACGGCAGTAGAACGGTGATTTCACCGGACGGCAGTAAGACGGTGACGCAGCCGGACGGCAGCACCAAGGTGACGTCGCCTGACGGAAGCGTGCAGGTGACGGATCCGGGCGGCAGGGTCACCACGACCCATCCGGACGGCAGCAGCAGTGTGACGTCGCCGGACGGCAGCACCAAGGTGACCCTGCCCGACGGCAGCGTGCAGGTGACGGATCCGGGCGGAAGGATCACCACGACCTATCCGGACGGCAGCGTCAGCGTGACCGGGCCGGACGGCAGTAAGACGGTGACGCAGCCGGACGGCAGCACCACGGTGACGTCCCCGGACGGCCGCACCACCGTGACGCCTCCGGACGGTTCGTCCACGCACACCAGGCCGGACGGTTCGATCACCGTCGACGGCCCCAACCACTCCAGCAGCGGTTCCGGCCCCGGATCCCACATCGACACCCGCTACCCGAGCGGCAGTTCCGGGCACGTCGACGTCAACATGCCGCACTCGTCGTCCGGCTCGCACACCACGTACCCCTCGATCCCCGGAAGCCCGGGGGACTCGTCGAGCCTCGGGTCGGGCGGCGGGCACTCGTACGGGCACGGGAGCGACGGGGCATCCGACGGCTACGCGTACGACGACGCGGCCGCCGCGTCGCACTCCGGATCGACCAACGGCTACGACGGGACCGGCTCCGGCAACCCGTTCACGCAGGGCGACCAGAGCGGCGCGGGCTCCGGCGCGCTGGGCGCCGGCGGCTCAGGGAGCGGGGGCGGAAGCCCGATGATGCCGCCGATGGGCGGCATGCGCGGCGGCGGCGAGTCCCCGACGGAACGTGAGCGGTCCAGTCCCGGCCCCCGGGTCAGCAGGACGGCCATGCGGCGCGGTTCGGCGTCCTCGCAGGCCGCCGCCGGCCGTCGCGCGGCGGCGACGCCCGACGAGGAGGTGGAGGAGGACGTGATCACCACGCGTTCCGGCGCGCCGTTGGTGCCCGCGGTGCCACCGCCCGCGCAGCGCGGCCGGGCCACCCAGAGCGGCGACCGCGAGCGGGTGGCCTGGGTGGCCGAGGACGAGGACGTCTGGGGCACCGACGAGGGCACGACACCCGCGGTGATCGGACGATGACAGGAGTGTGGGGTCGGCGATGAGTGACCACGTCGAGCGGCTGGAGAAGCGGCTCGCGCAGGCGAACGCGGAGCTGGAGTCCGTACAGGCCGCCGTGGCGGAGGCCGAGCGGCGGATGGGCGCCTTCTCGTCCACCGTGGTGTCCAAGGACGGCTCGGTGGAGGTGACGGTGGGCGCGCAGGGCGAGTTGACGGGCCTGAGGTTCCTGGACGGCAAGTACCGGTCCATGCCCCCCGCGCAACTGGCCGACGCCGTGCTGGACACGGTGCAGGAGGCGCGCTCGCACTTCGCCCGCGCGGTACGGGATCTCTTCGAACCGCTCACCCGGCCGAGCGCGACCCTGCCCGAGCTGCCCGGCATGGAGATCGACTGGGACCGGCTCGTCGGGCCCGCGGCCGATGCGCTGCCCGGGGAGCCGGAACAGCGGACGGCGAACGACCGGCTGCGCGACGAGATCGACGAGGACGACGACGTGGTCCGCCCGGCGGACGGGGCGCAGCGCCGCCGGTGAGCGGTGTCAGCGCGGGATTCCGATCGAGAGCCAGGAGGCAGACGTGACCGACGAGGGTTCCTTCGAGGTGGATCCCGAGCGCATCCACCAGGGCAGCGCCCTCATCTCGGAGCTGGGCTCGTACGCCTGGAGCATCGTGGCCCAGTTCAAGAGCGTCATGGCCGACACCAGTTGGACCGGCGACGACGAGAACGGGCACAAGATCCTCAGCAACTTCGTGGAGAACCGGGACTCCACCACGGGCACCCTCCAGTCCCTCGGCGAGGCCCTCGAACGGACCGGTGACGCGACGTTGATGAACCTGAAGACCACGAAGGGCACCCAGGACGGGATCCTCGACGCGATCGGCGAGCAGTCGGGTGAGTACGGCGGCGGCCGACGGGGCTAGCTCATGACGCTCAAGCCCAACGCATGGCAAGAGACCATGATCTTCATCCTGACGGGAGAGCGGTTTCCCCGGACGGATGAGGACGAGGCCAACATACGGAACCTCGACTACCTGGCCACCAAGGGCAACGTCGACATCCTGAAGGGGAAGATACGCGACGCCATCAAGTACGTGGGCGATGCGCTGCCCGGTGATGTCGGGGCGAGCTTCATCGACTCCATGAACGAGGTCCTGCCGTACCTCGACCAGCTCACCGACGGCATGACCGAGGTGGCGGACGGGCTGCGGAAGACGGCCATGGACGTCCGCGAGGCCAAGTGGCAGCTCATCGCCGAACTGATCAGGCTGGCGGTGGAGATCGCCGTGCTCACAGCGCTGTCGTACTTCACCGGCGGCACCTCACTCAGCGCGATCGCGGTGCGCAAGCTGGTCGCCAAGGCCCGGATGCTGGTGATCCTGCTTGAGCTGAGCACGCGGCTGCATTTCCTGCCGAGCATCACGGAGGCGATCGAGGAGGCGTTCCAGACCCTGGTGGTCCGGCTGGCCCTGATGAAGTGGGGCCCGGACGGCCAGCGGCCCGACGGGGTCGACTGGAAGGACGTCGGGATCAGCGCGTTCGTCGGCGGGCTGGCCGGCGCGTTCGCGTCGATCTTCAGCAACATCGCGAAGGACATCACCGGCTTCATCGACAAGGTCTTCAACAACACGCTGAAGGATCCGCCGAACAAATGGGGCAAGAACTTCGGCCCCGACGACATCAACGGCCCCGGCAGACACCGGGGCGGCGGCAACGACGTCCCGAACGGCAACCACCATGACTTCCCCGACGGGAATCGCAGGGGCGGTCCGGACGGTGTGGGTGGCCCCAACGGCGGTGGCGGCTACGGCAACGGCAAGGACCACCACGACGAGGGGGACGACTTCGATCTCAAGGAACAGCCCTTGCAGTTCGTCGCCGACGGCGGGGCGGAGTGGCTGGCCGAGGCCATCACCATGGGCGCGTTCTACGGGGACTTCGGCGCGAGCTGGATGACCTTCGTCGGGGCGGGGCTCAGCGAACGGGTCGAGGCGGGCCTGGAGGCGGGCATCGGGAAAGGCTTCGGCTCGCTGCATGACCTGACGTTCAAGAACCCCTCGTCGAACGGCTTCAGGGACACGAACACGCGGGACTGGGGCGACCGGCGCTCCGGCGGTACGGGCGGCAGGTCCGGCCATGGCGATACGTCCGGCAGTCGCAGGGAGGGCGGCGACGAGGGGGGTAACCGGGGGGCCGACGGCACCGGAGCGACGAACGGCGGTCTGCCGTCCTCGCTCGACCTGACGAGCAAGCCGACGAACTTCGGCACCGGAGGCTTCGACGGGGGGAGCGAGGGGCGCTTCGAGGGTGACGTCGCGAACTTCACCGGGGGTGTGGGGAGCTTCGAGAGCAACGCGGGGAACTTCACCGGGGGTGTAGGGCGCTTCGAGAGCAACACGGGGAACTTCACCGGGGACGCAGGCGGCTCCGACGCTAACCCCGGGCGTTTCAACGGGAGTTCCGACGGCCTGCACACCAGGGGCAGTGGCGCTGTCGACGCGGATGTCCACACGCAGGCGCCCCCTGGCGACACCCCCAGCGGGAGACCCGTCACCTCATCGTCCACGGTCCCGGACGTCCCCGGCCGTTCCGGTCAGAGCCAAGGGCAGGGCGAGGGAGGGGGGCAAGACCAGACGCACGGGCAGGACCAGACGCACCGGCAGTCCACGCCCGACGGGAATCCGGCCGACACCACGACGGCCCCCAGCAACCGCCCGCCGACAGCCGGCAGCGACGCCCCGCGCATTCCGGTGTCCTCCGCGGGGTCCTCCCAGGGCCTGCCCGGAGACTCCGGCACCGGCAGCGGTCACCGCACCCAGCACGGCGACGTCGACAGTGACAGTGGCAGCGAGGTCGAGGAGAGGAGCGTGGACAGCGGCTCCGCGACTCACCCGCAGCGCGTCGACACACAGACCGACCAGAGCCAGAGCCAGAGCCAGGGCGGGAACCAGGGTCAGAGTCAGGGCGGGAGCCAGGAGCAGGGCAGGAACCAGAGCCGGGACCTCGGCGAGACCCCGGATCATGACCAGCCCCAGCCCCAGCCCCAGCCCCAGAGCCAGGAGCAGGGGAGGAACCAGAGCCGGGACCTGACTCAGACCCCGGATCCCGACCAGCCCCAGCCCCAGCCCCGGGACCAGAGCCAGCACCAGGACCAGGACCAGGATCTGGCTGAGACCCCGAAACCGGAGTCGAACACCGGCCCACCCACCGTGCCGCCCCCGGCTTCCTCGTCGGTCCTGTCCCCGTCCCCGGTGACCACGTCCTCCAGCGCCGGCCACGCGACGGACGTGCAGCGCACGCCGAACCCGTCCGGCACCACCCCGGACGGCGACACGAGAGGCAGGTCCCGCCTGCCGGAGGCCGACGGGAGCGGCGACTTCATGGGCGGCGAACACGTCGACACGCCGTCCGACGCGGACATCGACCTCGCCGGTGGCCAACATGCCCAGGCGGTACGGGCGTTCACGGACGCCGTCCACTCCGTGGCCGAACTCCGGCACGGTACGCAGACGGGTGCGGCAACCGATGACGCCGGCCTTCACGAGGCCATGGCCGACGCCGAGCGTGCCTGGGAGGATGTGGCCCGGACCGAGGGCCACTTGCGGGACCTGGGCGTGGATCCGTACGGCCCGGCATCGGACTCCCAGCCCGACATCGTTCCGGTCGCTCCCCACGACGACGTCGAGCGTGTGTGGATCGCCCAGCAGGTCTCCGCCGAGGATCTGCGCAGCGGCATGCCGGACACCGGGGTCGACGGCACGGTCGGTCTCGACGAGCTGAGGGCGGCCGGGGTCACGATCCCGCCCGAGATGCTGGTGCAGGAGCAGCTCGGCGTCGATCAATTCCCCTTGCAGGGCATCGGGTTGTCCATGGTCGAGCAGGCTCGGCTGTTGATGCTGAGTCCCGGGCCGTGGCTGCAGTCGCTCGACGTCATCGTCGCGAACGTGACACGGCGGCTGTGGGGGGAGGCGTACACGGACTTCGTGAACTCCGCGGCGGGGGAGACCAACGGGAGCCCGGCCGAGGACCCGTCCCGGGCGTGGAACACGGCCACGGCACTGGTGCTGCCGCCGGAGACGCACCCCGTGCTCGCCGACTTCCGGTATGCCGGGGCACCGTACCGGGACGCCGTACGACAGGTCGCCGACCTGCTGGTGACGGGCGGGAACCCGCGGGCGGCCATCGATCTCGCCGACCGTCTCCGGGACGGGTTGGGCCTGCCGGTCCGTGGCCACGCCGGCGAGCGGACGCCCACCCGCCCCGGATCACTCAAGCAGCCACCTCCACCCCCGACCGTCACGTCCTCCGACACCCCGCCGGACACGCACCCGTCTTCCGACGCTCCGCCGGTCCCGGTCGTCGTGTCCTCTGATACGCCGCCGGTTGTGGACCCGTCTTCCGACCCCCCGCCCGTCGCGGCACCGTCTTCCGACGCCTCGCCGCCCCCGATCGTCACGTCCTCCGATACGCCGTCGGACACGCACCCGTCTTCCGACGCCCCGCACGTCGCGGCCCCGTCTTCGGACGCCCTGCCGGTTCCGGGCGTTACGTCCTCCGACACCCCGCCGGACACGCACCCGTCTTCCGACGCTCCGCCGGTCCCGGTCGTCGTGTCCTCTGATACGCCGCCGGTTGTGGACCCGTCTTCCGACCCCCCGCCCGTCGCGGCACCGTCCTCCGACGCCTCGCCGGCCCTGGTCGTCACGTCTTCCGATACCCCGCGGGACACGCATCCGTCTTCCGACGCCCCGGCGACCCCAGTCGTCACGTCTTCCGATACACCGCCGGTTGCGGCCCCGTCCTCCGACTCCCCGCCGGTTGCGGCCCCGTCCTCCGACTCCCCGCCGGTTGCGGCCCCGTCCTCCGACTCCCCGCCGGTTGCGGTCCCGTCTTCCGGCGCGCCGCCCGTCGCGGTCCCGTCTTCGGACGCCCTGCCGGTTCCGGGCGTCACGTCCTCCGATACACCGCGGGACACGCACCCGTCCTCCGACACCCCGCCGGTTCCGGGCGTCGTGTCCTCCGACACTCTGCGGGACACGCATCCGTTCTCCGACTCCCCGTCGGTCGCCGACCCGTCCTCCGACGTCCCGTCTATCCCGGTTGTGACGTCGTCGACCACCGCACCGCCCGCCGAGCCGGCCACCCTCAAGCGCGTCGGTTCCAAGACGCCGTCCTCCGCTCCCGTGACGCGTGCCGTCGGGTCCGCCGCGCCGAAGACCAGCGACAGTGCGCCCCCTGCCCGCCGTTCCCGGTCCGCCGCGCCCCCGCGCACGCACTCGCTCGCCACCCCGCTGAGCACCATCCCGGAGGACGCGCCCCTGACCGTCCCGCCGCCCGCGCCGCCCCCGCCCCCCGCGCCGCCCCCGCCGCTGCGCGGTGTCCGGCCGCCCACATGGGTCGGCCAGGACATCGACCGGCGGCGACCGCCCCGCATCGACCGTGACCTGCCTCCCGCCCCCGTGGACGGCGGCGGACCGGTACGGTTCACCGACGGGTCCCGGCTGCCCGCCTACATGGGCGGCATCGCCGCCCTGCACCCCGGACTCCCCGCTGACGTCGTACGGCGTTCCTACACGCTCGGCCAGAGCGACCCCGAGCTGCGCGGCGCCGACCAGGTCGCGGCGGAGGTCGTCGGACGGCTCCCGGGCCGGGTGGCCGCCGCTCCGCCCAAGAAGCGGTGGGGCACCGCCGGGCGGAGCCTGCGGGAGGACGTACAGCACCGGCTGGCCCGGAATCCGCGCGGCTTCTTCGGCGACGGGCAGCGGTTCACGTACCGCACCGCCGGCGGCCGTACCCGCGTGGTCACGGTGACCGCCCGCCCGTACGGGAACTGGAGCCGGTTCACGTTCGGCTACGCCAATCCGGTCAAGGTCGACACCATGCAGCGGTCCACCACCACCACCGGCCGGACCGCCGTCAACAGCACGTCCACCTCGCTGGTGCCGCTGGTGCCGCTCGGGCCCGTCAAGGAGCAGTTCCACGTCTGGGGCCGGGTCTACTTCCGCAAGTCCTGGGGCAAGCGGGCGCAGTACGCGCTGCAGAACCAGACGTTCAACCAGATCGAGACCCGTACCACCGACGGTTCCCACCCCCACCTGGGGGACGTCTGGTACGACGTCAAGGTCACCGACCGCCTGGGCCGTCCCGTCGACGAGGCCGGCAAGGCCGTCCGGGACGGCAGGGCTCGCACGGTCGGTTTCGGTTTCGCCGTCCGGGACGGGGTGGGCGCCCGGCTCGCCGACAGCCTCACCCAGGACAAGGCGCTCCCGGAGTCGCTGCCCGACCGGATGGACCTCGGCGGCAGGCCCTCCTACCGCCTGGTCAACACCGAGGCGTACGGTCCGGTGGCGCACATCCGCGACTGGGCGTTGCACCAGGCCGGGGTGAAGTCGGACAGCATCGCCGGATCGCAGCTGAGCGACTTCTTCTCCACCGACGGCTTCCACCGGATGAGCCGGGTGCTGAACGCCGGCCGGACCACCACTCCGCCGTTGTTCCGTGACTCGGCGGGCCAGTCACCGCTCGGCGTCTTCTCGGTGGAGGTCCGCTCCGGCGACGCGGTCCGCATCAGCGAGACCAAGGCCGCCGAACTGCGGGACATCACCCAGTCCACGGTCCGCAACGAACGGATGGTGGGCCGGTCGAAGAACACCGAGATCGGCGGCTCCGTCGGGCCTTCCTTCCAGTTCTTCGGCCTGGAACGGGGCGTGTTCGACCTGCGTCTGCTGCTCGGGATCAACGCCCGTTACGGCAGTTCCCGCGGCCGTACCTCGACGACCGGCGGCACCGGCGCCATCAAGGCCGCGGGACAGGCCAAGGGCGACCCGACCGGGCTCTACATCGTCCAGAAGACGATCACCGTCACCGCGCCGCCCGACACCAAGGCCCCGCTGCCCGACCAGCGGGGCGACGGGGAAGAGCGGCGCGGCAAGCTGCGCAAGAACCCGCCGGGGGCGTGGAGCCTGCCGCCGCGCAGCCAGACCTTCCAGACCTGGGCGGTGGAACGGCTGACCCGTACGGAGGCCCGGCGGCTGGCCGGCCTCGACGGGGACCCGCCGCACGGCGCCGAGCCCGCCGTGCCGCCATACCTCGCCGAGGACGACCCGACGACCCTGGGCATGGCCCGCCCGGAGGAGTTCACCTTCGCCGACGGTGCCTTCACCCGCACCGCCGGCGGCCGGGAGCGCACCTTCCCCGAACACCTCGCCGAGCAGCTGCTCGACCAGGTCGCCCGGGTCTACCCGGACCTGGTCGCGCCGCTGGCCGAACTCAACCCGGACAACCCGCGCTGGCGCGACGCCGACCACTTCCAGATCGTGCTCTCCAACAGCCTGGAGATCCTGAACACGCTCACCCACCACAGCATGGCGGGCAACCTGGAAACCATGATGACCAGCGGGCTGCGCGTCGCGCTGGTCGACTCCGGTCGGCTCACCCGGGGCCTGCGGTACGTGTGGATCGACGCCACGCTGACCGGGCGTCGGTTCGAGGGGGCGCAGAAGGACCTGCGGCTGCGGTTCAGCGCGCCCGGCAGCGAGAACCTGGGCGGGCAGCAGAGCAGCGGGCGCGGCCTGCACGTCGGCGCGGAGGGCCTGCTCTCGGCGCGCGACGCCGGCACGGACAACATCGGCGTCCCGCTGCACGCGGGCACGGCCTCGCTCGGCGGGCGGTACGGCACCCGGCACGACTCCGACAGCTCCCACGGCCCGAGCGTCACGCACGAGGCCATGTCCATCGGCACCAAGGGCTCCCACCTCTACAGCTACCAGCTCAGCGTCACCGCGCGGCGGGGCGGCTTCTGGCGGTTCCGCAGCCTGCTGCGCGGCATCCTCTTCCTGAACCTGCTGGGCACCCAGCCGTTCGTCTTCTCCGAGCGGGAGAGCAATCTGCTCGGGCCGGCCCCGCACGGTCGCCCGCCGGTGGTCGGGCGGGTGCTGCTGAGCATCCCGGTGGAGCACGTCCCCACGGCCCGCACCACGCCCCGTGACCCGCACCCCCTGCACGGCAGGCCGCTGCGCATGCCGCCCCGGCTCGCCCGCGATCTGGCCCTGGCCACCCCCGCCCTGTTCGGCCAGGCCGCGCGCCGCCGCCCCCAGCAGCACCAGAGGCACCCCTTCTCCACCCTGACCGTCACCACCCACCCCGGGCTCGCCCACGCCGCCCAGGAGACGCTGGAGGAGGCGTCCGGCGGCTCGTGGCTGCTGTCGCAGGAGGGCGCCCCCTCGCACGACGCCGCGCTGCGGGCCTTCCAGAGCCAGTACCTCACCGCCAACTTCGACCAGACCTCCGGCCCGCTCGCCTGGCGGGTGGCCGGCCTGTGGGACAGGGCGCCGTACCTGAACCGCTCCTCGGTCCTCGCGCACCGTACGACGATCGTGCCCGGCAGCCTCACCGCGCTGACCGGTCCCGTCCCGGTGGACACCGAGACGACGATCGGCGGCATCACCCCGGCCGCCGGCCGCAACGCCCGCGTCAGCACCCTGTTCTTCGGCGGCCAGCTCGGCTACCTGCACTCCCACCACACCGGGCCCGGAGTGACCGGCACCTACGGTGTCGCCGTCAGCCCGTACCGGCTCGACCGCTCCCGGGTGCTCACCGTGTCGCGGTCCGCCGTCGCCGAGATCAACCGCAAGGACTTCAACCGCCAGGTCCTGGCGAACGGTGACGTCCAGCACGAGATCGCGGCCGCCTCCTCCACGGTCGGCCAGAAGGCGCTCGGCCGGCGTGGGATACCGCGCCGGATGGCCGGGGCCGCCGGGCGGCGGGTGCGGGTCGACGACGGCTGGACCGGGCACATCCCGGAGAAGAGCGCCTACCGGCTGGGCCTGCTCAGCGACCACTGGAGCGGCGACCGCCAGGGCGGCGTGCCCCTCTACACCCGCCGCTCCTGGTCACCGCAGCCGTGGCTGCTGGACAACCCCTTCGGCGGATTCCCGGTGAACTCCCTCAACGCGGCGTCCGTGCTGCTCGACTTCGACCAGAAGCTGCGCCCGCTCGGCTGGTCCAAGGCGGACCGGGACGCCGTCCTGCGGCTGATGTCGGACCGGGTGGTGCGGGCGCTCGGCAAGGAGATGGTCGGTTCCGGTTCCTCGGTGACCGCGGGAATCGGCCGCTGGGGCTCGAAGAGCGTGCAGTTCTGGATCGGCGAGCGGCAGGCCAGGGCCCGCGCGGAACTGATTCCGGTCCGGGTGCCGCGCACCCGGGCCGACACCGACGGTGACGGGCCGGGGTTCGCGGGCCTCGGTCACAGCGTGGAGCTGGAGGAGCACCGGCAGGCGGTGGAGACCGTACAGGAGGGCCGCGACCGGGCCTCGGGCGCCAGCGTCGGCACCGTCGTCACCGAGGGCGTGCACACCGGCAACGACACGGTGCGGGCGGCGGGCCCCACTTACTCCGAGGTCGGCTCCACCCAGCAGAACGTGGGGCAGAACCGTTCCGAGGGCAGCGTCCGCATCGCCACCGCGACGACCACCCAGGCGCACGGCGAGTACGTCACCCGCTACCGGCTCCGGCTGAGCCTGGAGGTCACGGACACCGGGGACGCGCACGGCACCCCCGACACCGGTACGGCCACCACCCTCAAGCAGCGGGCCGGTCGATGGGCGCGCAAGGTCACGGGCCGACGCCGGTTGTCCGTCGTCTCCGAGGGCGATGTGGGAGATCTGATCGAGCACTACCCCCTCAGCCTGATGCGTCCCGATCCGATCGACCCGGCCGAAGGCGGTGCCCCGGAACCCGACCCGCTCGCCCCGCCGGCCCTCGCCCCGCCCGGCGCTCCCCGCAAGGTGGCCCTGCCGCCCGCCATGGGCCCGGGCGGCTGGCACGATGTGCCGCATCCGGGCGACGGCGGCACAAAACCGTTCCCCCTGCCCGAGGACGGTTTCAAGGTCCGCCGGATCATCGGTCTGGACCGGCTGCACGACGCCAACACCCTGGCGCTGGCGGCCGCGTACGACTCCTCCCTCCAGGTGCCGCACACCGGCGGGCCGAGTGAGCAACTGCTCGCCAAGGCGCTGGACACCCCGCTGACCCGGGCCGGCACCGGCTCCGCGCAGAACCTGGAGGACGGCACCGGCAACGGGGCGCTGACCGCCTTCTACGACCGCACCCTGACCGCGCAGGGATACCAGGTGCCGGGCCTGACCGACCGGGGCTTCTTCGGCGGCGCGGACGGCGATCTGACGCTGTACTCCAAACCCGACTTCGGCGGGGCCCAACTGCTCGCCGTCACGGACGGGATGAAGCACGAGGCGCCCAAACGGGACACGCACGCCGGCGGCATGTCCGCCAGCCGTGTCGGCACCACCGAATCCTCGCTGGGCGGCGGCCCCGTCACCTCCACGCAGAACACCGGCTCCAACCAGATGGGGGCCTCCGGACCCGGTGACTCCTCCACCGACTCCGACGCCTTCACCACCGGTGGTGACCGGCTGGCCTCGGTCAACGTCAAGCCGAACACGACGCGTTCGTTCCTGTTCGCCATCCCCACCACCTGGCTGAGCGTGGCCGCCGTCCGCCACCACGTCAAGGACAGCGGGGCGGTACGGCTGCTGCGTGGCCCGTTCGGCGACACCACCCGCGCGCCGCAGGCGGTGGCGACCGACACCGCCGTGCTGGCGTGGGTGCGCGAGGACATCGCCCGCGACCTCGGCCTCATCGACGACGCCGGCTTCCCGCCGAAGCCGGCCAAGGCGTGGGACGCGGTCACCAAGGCGGACAAGGCGTGGACGGCCGCCGACAAGAAGTACTGGGACCTGCGCCGGGACGAGGGGGCGCGGCTTGAGGCGGCGCTGGAGCAGGCGGAGCGGAACCTGGCCGGGCTCGTCGCCCGCGACCCCGAGACCCTGCCGCAGATCGTCGCGGCGCGCAACGCCCACCGGCGCATCCAGGACGAGACCGAGTCCGCGGAACCCGCGCACGACGGCTGGGCCGAACTGCAAGGCGAGCAGCTGGCACGGGCCGGGAAACGGCTGGCGGACCTGCGGCGGGCGGCGGCGGACGAGGTGAGTGCCGCCCGGCGGCTCCGGGACGAGGCACAGGCCCAACTGGGCACGTTCACCGAGCGGCTGCAGCGGGCCCGCACCACCGCCGAGGCACTGGCCGACGAGTACGCCCGGGTGCGCGAGGGCGCGGACCGGCTGACCCGGTGGCACCAGCTCAACGCCACCGAGGCGGGACGCCGGCAGCTCGGCACCACTCCCGAACCGGCCGACGTCACCTTCACCCCGCCGCCGGCCGACGGCGAGAGCAAGCCACCGGAAACCAAGAAGGCCGAGCCCAAGAAGGACGAGTCCAAGAAGAGCGAGACCAAGAAGGACGAGTCCAAGAAGAGCGAGGCCAAGAAGGGCGACGGTGAGAGGAGTGGGACCGACGGCGGCGCGGGCCGGGGGGCCCGTCCGGCCTACGCACGGCCGCCCTGGCAGCCGGACCCGGCGCGGCCCGGCGTACGCTTCGACGCCGCCACCGACCACCGCACCCTGACCGCCACCGAACCCGACGGCGGTACCCGGGTCTACGACCTGCACCGGCCGGACGTGGACGGCAACGGCTTCTTCGCCGCCGTCGCCCACGCCGTCGGCGGCCGGACCGTGCCCCTCGCCGAGCTGGCCGCCCGGGTGGCCCGGAGCCGGTACATGCCCGACGACCCGGCCCTCGACCCGGACGCGGTGTTCCACACACGGGAGTTGGACATCAGGATCGGCCGCGGTTTCGCACGCGACGCGGCCCTGCGTGCCGGCATCGAGGCCGACGGGGGACGCCTGACCGACGCCGTACGCGACGGGCTCACCCCCTTCCAGCGGCGGAGTCTGGTCCGGCTCCATGTGCAGCGGGCCCGCCGCTGGGACGATGACACGGCCGACCTGGCCGCGTCCCTGACCGCGCGCACGCTCGGCGTGAACCTGACGGTGGTCGAGGAGGACGGCTCAGCGCGGCGGTACTCCGGCGCGGGGCCGCGCGCGACCGGACCGCTCGGCGAGGCGACCGTGTACCGCCGGGGTGACTCCTACCTGTCCGCCCTGCCGCGCCCCCACGGCCCCGCGACGGCCGTCACCGAGCGGACGACCACGACGACTCCACCGCCCCCCGCACCTCCCGCACCTCCCGTCCCGACGCCTCCGCCCCCGCCGGTGCGGGTGGTCACCGAGACGGAGTCGACGCCGGGGACGACGGAGACCGTGGCGCCGGTGACGTCGGCGCTGATGACGCCGGGGACGACGACGCGGGAGACCACGGGGACGACGGAGACGACCGAGCCGCCGGTGGACAGGGGGCTGGGTCTGGACCCGGCCGCGCTCGACGTCCCGGTCGGCGACCTCGACGAGACCCATCGCCGGTGGATCGCCCGGCAGGTGACGCACGACGACCTTCCGGCCGATCGGTCCGGGCTCGGCATCCCCGACCCCGATGGCATCTACGACGCCGACGATCCCGTGGACCAGGTCCGCGAGCTGATGGCCGGCACCGGTTCCTGGTCGCAGCCGATCCGTGCCGTCGCGGCGCGCGCGACCCTGCGGCTGTGGAACGAGACGTACGCGCGGTTCGCTGACACCGCGCTCGACGCCGATCCGGAAACCAACCGGGGGGACATCCGGCGGAACTGGTACCGGGCCCTCGGCCTGATCACCCGGGTGGAACGGGAGTCCGCCCTCGCCGACCCCCGGTTTGCCGTGGACCGGGTCCGGGATGCCGTACGGCAGGTGGCGGACCTGCTGGTGACGGACGGTTCGCGGAGGGACGCGAGGGCGCTCGCCGACCGGCTCCGAGGCGACCTCGGCCTACGGCCCCCGGAACGGGGCGACACCCCCGACACGGCCGATACCCCACGGACCGTCCCGACATCACCCACCCCCACATCACCCCCACCGACCCCGACACCCACGTCACCCCCTCCGACCCCGACACCCGTGCCCACGTCGCCTGCTCCCGACCCGGCGCCCGTGCCCACATCGCCCGCTCCCGATCCGGCGCCTGTGCCCGTGTCGTCCGCTCCCGCGCCGGCGCCCGTGTCGTCCGTTCCGGCCCCGGCGCCTGTGCCCGGGTCGCCTGCTCCCGATCCGGCGCCTGTGCCCGTGTCGTCCGTTCCCACGCCGGCGCCCGTGTCGTCCGCTCCCGCGCCGGCGCCCGTGTCGTCCGTTCCGGCCCCGGCGCCTGTGCCCGGGTTGCCTGCTCCCGATCCGGCGCCCGTGCCCACATCGCCCGCCTCGTACGTCGCCGCGGCCGCCCCTGACGTCAGCTCTCGCGGCCTGACGAGTTCCACACCGGCCGCCGACGTGCGGATACCCGGCGAGGCGGGCTCGCAGCCCCCGGCCGCCACGCTCTCGGTGGCCGCCGCCGTGCCCGTCCGGGCACGGCCCCGGCCACACATCGACTTCACCGAGGGCGACAAGAGCCTCGACGAGGACGGACTCCAGCAGATCGGTGAACTGGCCAAGGAGATCGTGTCCCAGGGGCTGCGCGAACTGAGCGCCGGGCTGAGCGTCCCCGAGACCACCGTCACCGGATACGGCAACGGCCCCCGGTTCACCATCGGTTCCAGCGCCGTCCGGCAGGCGGAGCACACCGGCAGGCGCCGGGCCCAGGCCGTGGCCGACGCGCTGCGTACCGCGATCCGCCGTGAACTGGCCGCGTCGGGTCCGGCGTCGCAGGCGGTGCGGGCGCGCCGGGGCAGGGCGGTCGGGGTCGACGACTTTCCGATCGCCGTGCGCAGCGGGGGGCGTACGGTCCCGGTGAGCGGTATGACCGATGCGGTGCACGGGCCGGTCGAGCGGCGCCGGGTGGTCATCGACGTCGAGCGGTCGCCGCTGTCCCCTGTGCTCGACAGACTGCAGCAGCTCTACCCGCAGCTCGATTTCTTCGAGCTCAAACCGTCGTCACTGAGTCTCGAAGAGGTCGCGGACCTTGCGCTGAGCTTCCCCGCCGGCACGGCCGCCGCCCGCGGCGCCGGGCCCGACAAGCTGCGTGACCTGTACGACCTGGTGGCGGACGCGATGACCGCCGGGCGGGACTCCAGCGCAACAGTCCTGGCCGCTTTCCACCTGAGCAGGCAGGGCTTGTTCGAGGACGACACCCTGCTCACCGAGAACGGCACATCTCGGGGCCGCAACTGGACGTCCCAAGCCGGTAAGGAGGTCGACACCGCCACGTATCACGAGGTGCCGTTGGTCGGGAGCAACAGCGTTCCCCTCCCCGGACCTTGGGCGAAGGCCGGCGCCCGAGCGCCGTACGTGGTCGCCACCCATGGCGACCACGAGACGGTCAGGCTGGCGCTGCCCGACGGCAGACGGTGGCGGACCTCCCGGGAGGTGTTCGCCGAACTCCTCACCATGGATCCGGTCCTGGCGGGCCAAGGCCACGACGTTCCGGTGGTACTGGTCTCACCGAGGGCCGCTGACATGGGCCTTGGCCTGCCCCGTCTGGCCTCGTTCCGTACCCGGCGGACGGTCTGGGCCCACGCCGGTCGGCTGAGGCTGGGCGAGGATTCGCAGACCTCCCGCCTGCGTATCAACGTGTTCGACGAACGTGCGATCCAACTCCCGTTGGGCACCTGGATCGCGAGCGAACCGGACGACTGGGCCCAGGACGACCAGTCGGACGTGTCGGCTGATCTGCCCCTGACGGACGGAACCACCGTCCATGCCGAGGAGATCAAGAGCGTCACCTTGCCCCTCGACGGCCGTTCGTCAGGCCGGATGCTGATGGGCACCCGTGACCACTGGGCGCGTGAACCGCACGTCCCCGCCGTGATGTCGTCGACGGACTGGTACGCCTTGGACCCCGTCACCAACGAGCCGGTCGGTGGCCCGCGTCCGGTGCCGTGGAAGGGACGCAGACCTTACTTCCTGTGGGTGCACGGAACCCCCGGGCGAACCCAGGTGGTCGGTGCCGACACCCGGCCCAGAACCATGCGGGGCCCCTCGACCGGCCGTTACCTCCGCCGTCGGCCCAGCCTGCGCAGACTCGCCCCGGACGTTCCGATCGTGCTCGTCTCGTGCTGGGGTGGCAGCCTCGCGACCGCGGAACGGCCCGGCGATGACGGTCCAGCCCCCTTCGTCAGTGATCCCCTCGGGGTCACGTCCGTCGCCCAGGACATCGCCAACGAGAACCAGCGCACCGTCTTCGCCCCGAATCGGAAGCACTTGACGCAGAGCCGCGGCGGGGGAACCAGATCCGGGGTGTACACATCCTCCCTGGGGACCCTGGCCGACTGGCAGGAGGTGCGGCCGGAGCCGGATGAGGCCGGTCTCGACGCTGTCGCGCGGATGGCCGGTCTGGATGATCCGGCCATCGGTGCGGACGAGCGGCGGCATGCCGCTTTGCGGCTGGTGCGCGCCGTGCGGCAGATCTTCGGGGTGTCGGTGGAGGACGACCGGAACGCCTACCGGGAACTGCTGGGCGGGCTGGGTGCTCTGGAGGTCATGCGGCGGCGGGATCCGATTTACGCGTTCGGGGGTGTGTTCACGCTTGATCTGCTGGAGCGGGTGACATGGGCGCACACCGGGCAGCGACCAGGGGCCGCAACCCCTGTGCCCCCGTCCCTGCGTCCGGCTGATGTGCGGGCCACGCTCCGGGCCGCGCGTGCTGCTCTGGACGCCGACAGCCAGGCGCGGTTGTCGGGGTTCGTCTCGTTGCCTGCCGTGCACCGGGCGCGGGAACTGCTGATGACCACGGGTGGTCTGCCCGAGCGGGCCCGCCGTGTGCTCGGTATGCCGGCGGGTGCGAGCGTCACACCGGCTGATCGCCGGGCGTTGGTCTGGGCTGTGGTGAAGGCTGTCGAGGCGGTGGACAACCATCCCGACGCGGATGCCCTCACCCGGCGGGTGTTGCACCTGCGGGCGGGGCAGGACCCCCGTGATCCGGCGCATCGGGACGCGTTGTTGTGGACGGCTGCCGGGGCGGCGGCGATCGGCCGTGACGTCCACAGTCCGGTCGCGCTCGCCGCTTTCGACCTGCAGCAGCATGGCGCGTTGGACGACGGCAGCCTTGTCTCGTCCACGGCTGGCGGTGCCGTGGGGCGGAACTGGTCGCCGCGTGCGGTCACCGGTCGGCTGGAGACCGAGCGGTACACCGTGGTGGATCCGACTGGGGGCCGTGCGTCGTCGGAGCATCCGACGCCGTGGGCCGAGGGACCTGACCGTGGCAACCCGTACTTCGTGGTCCTCAGCCCGGGTGCCGAACCGGACACGGTCGCCATGCCATGGCCCGACGGTACGACCCGGTCCGTTCCCTATGCGGAAATCGCCGAACTGGTCCGCCATGACCGGGTGATGCGGCAGATGCCGTATGCCAGCGAGGTGCGCGTCGTCCCCGTGGGCCTCGGTCCGGACACCGGGAAACTCGTCGACCTGTTCACGGACCGGGGCTCCGTCAGCCGCGGCGTGATCGCGACGCTGCGCCCGCTGGAACTGCGTCACGACGCCACCAAGAACACGATGTCCCTCGAACTGACCGTGCCGCCGCCCTACAGCGACAGGAACTGGGCTCTCCACCGCCCCCGGCCGCTGCCGGCCACGGCACCGGCGACGGCCACGGCACCGGCGACGTCCACGGCCACCCTCACGGCACCGGCCACAGCCACGGGCACAGCACCGGTCACCACGTCCAACGGCACCTCCGCCGACTCCTGGACACTGACCTCCGCGCCCGCCGCTCCGGGTTCCCCGACTGCTTCCCTCGGCTCGGCGGACATGGACCTCGACACCCCCGGACCCGAGTCACCCGCTCCCGCACCGCCCGCCCCCGACGCCCTGTACCACCAGGTACTCGTCCGGATCTTCGGGGGAGGCATCACCCGCAACCGGCTGTACCCGCAACTGCACGACGCCGTCGGGCGGTTGGACCGGCTGCGGCAGTCCGCGAAGGAACCCGCGCTGAGCGAGGGGCCGCTCGACGTGGACGCCGTGGCCCGCGACGTGCTGCTCCTCGACCCGGGAACGCCGGTGACCAACGAGCACCACGGGGACCTGTTCCGGATCGCCCTCGACCCGGCCGTGGCACAGACCCGCGGCCTGGCGGCCCTGACCGCCTTCGGTCTCGCCCTGCGGGGCAGCCAGTCCCCGGCGACCGCGCTCACCGGCTCCGACGGCACCCCGTACGGACGCAACTGGATCGACCGGCCGGGCACCGGCGAGCACCTGGACCTGAACCCGGACACCACGGCGGTGCTCGTCGAACACGACGACGGAACGTTCGAGGAGACCGATCCCCGACCGGCACCGTGGCGGCCGGCGCCGGGGCGGCCACGGCCGTTCGTCGTCCTGGCGGGCGGCAATTCCGAGGTGCTCACCGTGGAGCTGCGCGACGGCACCGAGGTCACGGTGGGGCAGGACGTGTTCATCGAACTGCTGGCCCTGGACCCGGTGCTGGCGGGGTTGCCCAAGGACGTCCCCGTGGTGCTCGTCGTCCCGCGCGGCGGAGCCGGGGAGCTGAAGCTGCCGCGCGCGCTCGCCGACCGGCTCGGTCGCGAGGTGTGGTCCACCAGCGGTACGCCCGCCCTGAACACCAAGGACGACGCAACGCCCGCCACGCTCAGCCTGGAGAAGAAACCGGGCGTACCCCGGGGCGACTGGATCCGCAGCCGCCCCGGGGAGGTGGAGACGGAGGACCGCACGGACGTCCCCGAGTGGGAACGCCGGATGGTCAGCTTCACCCTCGTCGCCGACGAGGACGGCCACCCGCAGCTCGGCCGGGCGCTCTTCAGCCCGGCCGAACTGACCGGGAAGCGGGAGCACCTGTACCGCAACCTGCACAAGATCACGTCCTATCGGCAGGTGCACCCCGGTTCGTTCGCCAGCACCCCGGCCATCCCGCTGAACGTCGGCGCGCGTCCCGGTGAGCGGGTGTACCACCTCATCCTGCACGGTATGCCGGACAGCGTCTCCGTACCGCAGGAGGACGGCAGGACCTACCGGGCGTCCGGCGAGAGTTTCACGGGCTGGCTCAAACGACGGCCGAGCGTGCGCAGGCTCCGCGACCAGGACTGGATCTACCTGGAGGCGTGCTGGGCCGGTCGGAGCGCCGACGGCCAGAACGCGAACTCGGCTGGGAACGTGGCCGTGTCCCTGCCGCCGACCGCCGATCCGCTCGCGGACCTCCCGGTCGCCCAGATCGTGGCGAACGGCACGCGGAAACGGGTACGGGCCGTGGACCGCGCCACCGGTCACCAGGAAACGCCCGGCCCGAACCCGAGCTTCTGGACGGGGGTGTACACCGATGCCCAGGGGCGGTACGGCCGGATCCTGGAGTTCTGGCCCGAGCCGCTGGACGCGGAACTGGCCGACCGCGCCCGCACCGCGGGCCTGCACACCGGCGCCGGGCCGGTGCCGAGGGAGATCCTGGACCGGACCCTGCGGCTGGTGCGAGCGCTGCGGCTGGCCCTCGGCCCGGGCATCGACAACGATCCCTCCTACGGTGACCTGCTCCGGGGCATCGGCGCGCTGGAGGCGATGGGGCACCGGGATCCGAAGCTGGCCGGGATGGGGCCCTTCACCATGGACCTGTTCCAGCGGGCGGCCTTCGCCGACCGGCGGGCCCACGGCGGCGGGTCGGGCCCGGTGGACGCCGCCGCCTACCGCGGTCTGCTCACGCGGGCGGCAGCCGCGCCCCAGGGCACCGCGCTGACCGACGTCGTCCGGGTGCCGCACCTCGCCGGGATCGCCCAGCAGACACGCTCCTTCAAGGACCCTTCGGCGACGGCTGCCAAGGTGCTGCGCCTTGACCCGTCGGCCACGGTCGGCGAGCGGGAGACTTCACGCCTGTTCTGGGCCCAGGTGAGATCCTTCGAATGGCTCAGCGGGGTGGCCGACGTGGGCGCCACCGCCGCCACGGTGCTGCACCTGAACGCGCCCGACCCCGCGAAACGCGTCGAGCTGGGCTGGCTGGCCACCAGGGCGATCGCCGCCGGACGCAACCCGAACAACCTGGTCGAGCTGGCCGCGTTCCACCTTGAGGAACGGGGGGCGTTCGCCGCGCAGACCGGGATGCGCGACGCCGCCGGCCGGCCGTCCGGCCGTAACTGGGCGCAACCGCTGCCGGCGGGCGCGCACCTGGACGCGTCCGTTCTCGGCACCGTGACGCCTGGGCCCGGCGGCGGGCTGCGCCGCACGGGCGAGGACCCGTCGCCCTGGCTCGCCCAGGGCAAGGATCCCGCGTACGTCGTCTCGGTGGGCGGTGCCGGCTCCGGCCGGACCTGGCTCAACCTGCCCGGCGGCCGGTTCGCCGTGCCGGACGCGGAGGTCGCCGAACTCATCGCCCGCGATCCCGGTCTCGTCGGCCGTGACCTGTTGACCACCGACATCGTGCTGGCCGGTGTTCCGGCCGGTGCCGCGGTGCCCCGGCCCGGCGCCCCGCTCCCGCTGCGGCACGAGGTCTCCTGGGCCACGGCCCGGCCCGTGTGGACGTCGGGGGGCATGGCGGGTCTGGGCCGGGCCGGGAACACCGGGCCGTTCTCCGTGGGCGCAAGCTCCGCCGCCGACTGGGCCGTCACCAAGCCAGGCGACGCGTGGCAGGCGCGGCAGCTCACCCAGTTCTCGCCGCCGGCGGGCCGGCCGCCGATCGTCATCACCGCCGCGGCTCCGCCGACCGGGTTCACCCCTCTCAACGCCGCCGCCCCGTCCCCGGCACCAAAAGCGGCGGCAGGACCGGACACCGACACGGGTTCCGACGAGTGGTCCGGCCGGGATGACGAGGTGTCCGACACGGATCTGTCGGACACGGATCTGTCCCATACGGATTGGTCCGACACGGATCTGTCCAATACGGAGGGTTCCGACACGGATTGGTCCGACACGGACCCGTCCGACGCGGATCTGGACGAGCTGTCCGTCCGGGATGGTGCGACATCCGACCCCGGTCCGGGCGAGCTTTCCCGCACGGACCCGCACCCCGCCGCGGACCCGCCTCCCGTTCCGGCGCCCGTGCCCACGTCGTCGTCCGTGTCCGCTGCCACGCCCGCCCCGGTCTTCCGCGCCACGTCGTCCCCCGTGCCCGGTGCCACGTCGGCCGGTGACGCGCCGGCCTCCCCGGAGGCGCCCTCACCGCACCCGGCGCGCACGCTTGCGGTGACCGCCGCCGTACCGGTCCGGGCACCGTCCCGGCCGTACGTCGACTTCGGCAAGGGCGACAAGGACCTCGATGAGGAAGGGCTGAGGCAGCTCGATGATCTGGCACGGCAGATCGTGGCCGACGGGCTGCGCGACCTGAGCGCCGGGCTTCGCGTGCCCCGGGTCACCGTCACCGGGTACGGCAACGGCCCCCGGTTCGCCATCGGTTCCGGGGCAATCCGGCAGGCGGAGCGCACCGGTCAAGGCCGGGCGCAGGCGGTGGCCGATGCGCTGCGTACCGCGATCGGCCGTGAACTGGCCGCCTCGGGCGCGGCGTTGGCGGTGGTGCGGGCGCGCCGGGGCAGGGAGGCCCGCGTCGAGGACTTCCCGATCGCCGTGCGCACCGGGGGCCGTACCGGTCGGGCGAGCGGCACGGCCGTCGCGACGGACGGGCGTGCCGAGCGGCGCCGGGCGGTCATCGACGTCGAGCGGTCGCCGCTGTCCCCCGCGCTCGACAGGCTGCGGCGGCTCTACCCACGGCTCGATCCCCTCGGGACCGGCGGCTCCTCGCTGCGTCTCGCCGAGGTCGCGGAACTCGTTCTGGGCCGCCCCGACGCCGTTCCGGCCGCCGCCCAGAGCCCCGCGCACCAGAGCGGTTCCGCGGCAGCACCCGGGATCTCCCTCGACACCGACGCCGTGCCGGACGAACTGCGTGACCTGTACGACCTGGTGGCCGACGCGATGGCCGCGGGGCGGGCCGCCGGGTCGGCCGCCCTGACCGCCTTCCATCTGAGTCGGCAGGGCCTGTTCTCGGACGACACCCTGCTCACCGCGCCGGACGGCACACCGCGGGGCCGCCAGTGGACGGACCAGACGGGCAAGGAGGTCGACACCGCCGCGTTCCACGTGGTGTCGCTCAAGAGCTTCACCAGCACGCCCCGGCCCGGTCCTTGGGCGGCGCGGGCCGGGGCGCCCGACCCGTACCTGGTCGCCACCGCGGGCGGCGACCACACGGAAGTCGAGCTGGCGCTGCCCGACGGCAGGCGGTGGCGGATCTCCCCGGAGGTGTTCGCCGAACTCCTCGCCCTGGATCCCGTCCTGACGCGCGCCGACCCCGCCGTGCCGGTGGTCCTGGTCTCGCCGAAGGCCGCCGACATGGGCCTGGAACTGCCCGGCCGGGCCGCGTTCCGCAGCGGGCGGACCGTGTGGGCGCACACCGGTACGCCGCTGCTGGGCACGTACCCGCAGACCTCCCGCCGTCGCATCAACGTGCTGGACGACCGTGACGCCGGGCTGCCGCTGGGCACCTGGGTCGCGAGCGAACCGGACGACTGGGCGGACCCCGACCCGTCGGACGAGCCGGCGGATCTGCTCCTGACCGACGGAACCACCGTCCACGCCGACGCGATCAAGAGCGTCACCATGCCCCTGGACGGGCGCCCGACCGGCCGGATGCTGATGGGCGGCAGCGACCAGTGGATGCGCGAAGGAAGCGTCGCGGACCTGGTGTCGTCCAGTGAGTGGCACGCCATCGACCCGGTCACCGAGCGGCCGGTCGGTGCCCCGCGCCCCGTGCCGTGGCGGGGGCGCAGACCCTACTTCCTGTGGCTGCACGGACGGCCGGGCCTGAACAGCGTGGTCGGTACCGACTCCGCACCGAGGACCATGCCGGGCCCGTCGACCGGCCGTTATCTCCGCCGCCGGCCCAGCCTGCGCAGACTCGCCCCCGATGTTCCGATCGTGCTCATCTCGTGCTGGGGTGACGCGTCCGCCAGCGGCGAGCGGGTCGGCTACGACAGCCCCACCCCCTTCGTCGCCGACCGCCTCGCGGTCACGTCCGTCGCCCAGGACGTCGCCAACGAGAACCGGCGCACCGTCTTCTCCCCCAACCGCATGCACGTCTTCTGGCACGACGGTCGCACCGCACGGCAGGGGGTGTACACGTCCGCCCTGGGGTCCCTGGCCGACTGGACGGAGGCGCGGCCGGAGCCCGACCAGAACGGTCTGGACGCCCTCGCCGAGGCAGCCGGCCTCGACGAGCTGCGGATCGACCCGCAGGAGCGGCGGGACACCGCCCTGCGGCTGGTACGCGCCCTGCGGCAGACCTTCGGCGTCCAGGTGGAGGACGACCGGAACGCCCACCGGGCGCTGCTGAGCGGCATCGGCGCCCTGGAGGTCATGCGGCGGCGGGACCCGGACCGCGCGGGCGGTGGTGCGTTCACCCTCGATCTGCTGGAGCGGGTCACCTGGGCGCACACCGGCCGGCGGCCGGTGGCCGGTGCACCCCAGCCGCCACCCCTGGAGCCGGCCGATGTGCGTGCCACGCTTCAGGCGGCGCGTGCCGCTCTGGACGCCGACGACACGGCAGCCCTGTCGGCGTTCGTCTCCCTCCCGGCCGTCGACCGGGCACGGGAGCTGCTGGCCACGGGCGACCTCGATGCGCGGGCCCGGCAGGTGCTGGGGATTCCGCCCGGCCAGAGCGTCACTCCTGCTGACCGCCAGTGGCTGCTGTGGGCCACCGTCAGGGCCGTCGAGGCGGTGGAGAACCACCCGGACGCCGATGACCTCACCCGGCGGGTGCTGCACCTGCCGCCGGGAGAGGATCCCGGTGGCCCGGCGCATCGGGCGGCATTGCTGTGGACGGCGGCCGGGGCGGCGGCGGTGGGCCGTGACGTCCACAGTGCGACCGCGCTCGCCGCCTACGACCTGCAACGGCACGGCGCGTTGGACGACAGCACCCGCGTCTTCGGCACGAGCGACCGTGCCGTCGGACGGAACTGGTCGCCGCACCCGCACACCGGCCTGCTCGACACCGGGCGGTATTCAGTGGTCGATCCGACCGGTGGCCGCCCACAGCCGCACTACCCCACTCCGTGGACCACGGGAGCTGACAGCGGCACCCCGTACGTCGTGGTCCTGACTCCCGGTACGGAACCGGACACCGTCGCCATGCCGTGGCCCGACGGGACCTTCCGGTCCGTGCCCTACGAGGAGATCGCCGAACTGATCCGCCACGACCCCGACATGAGGGCGACGCCCCCCAGCGAGACGCGCATCGTCCCCGTCGGTCTCGGCCCGGACACGAGGAAACTCGGCAAGGTCCTCGCGAGCCGGGATGCCGTCGGCCGCGTGGTCGTCGCGACCCGGCGCCGGATGGATCTCCGGGAGGACCCGTCGACGGGCGTGATCGACCTCGTGATGACCACCACGGAGTACAGCAGGAGCGGGGACTGGACCTTCGTCCGCCCGAGGCCGCTCAGGCGCCCGGCTACGGTCCCGGTCCCCGTCGCCGCGCCCGGCGGCACCTCGACGGCCCCCCGCGCCTTTGCCGCCCCCGGGACGCGGCCCTCCGCGCCCCTGACGGTCCCCGCCGCCGCGGCCCCGCAGGCGCCGCAGCCGGCCGGCCCGGACCCGGACGCCACGATGCTGACGTTGCGTCAGCCCGCGGGCGGCGGCGACTGGCTGCCGGGAGTCCTGGCGGGCGCGCTGCACTCCCGGGCGCCGGGGCGCCTCGGCCGGCCGGGCCTGGGCGCGGCGCTCTCGGGGCCGGACCCCGCCGACGGGCTGCACCGCTGGGTCGAGTCCCGGCTCGCCGAACCCGACGCGGCGCACCATGTCCCACGCCTTGCCGCCGACGACTGGGCCGGAGCCGGCACCTCGCTGACCGTTGATGAACTGAAGGCAGTCGGCGTGGAACTGACGGGCGACCAACTCGGATACGCCACCCTCGCGGGAGGGCTGACGCCGCAGGAGGTCACCCTCACCCTGGCCCAGCGGTACCGCCTGCTGCGGCAGCGGGGCGACGCCGGCGCCACCGTCGCGGAGATCGCCGTCACCCTGGCCGCGGCCGATCTCGGCGTCCGCATCACCCTCACCGAACCGGACGGCGCGGTACGGCACTTCGGCCCGTCCCCGGCCGTCGAGCCACTGCTGAACCGACCGTGACCACCTGGCCGCCTTCCCACCACCTGGACGACCTCATGCCCTCCCAGCCCACGACCGCGCCGACCGCGCCGACCGCGCCGACTGCTTCGTCCGCATCGCACGACGCCGGCACGACCTTCCGGGGCACCCCGCCCGAGCCGCCCGAGCCGCCCAAGGAGGTCGTGGAGGCCGCCCGGCTCGCCCCGGACCACTGGATCAGTGCGATCGATCCGGGCTGGCGCGGGGAGGGCATGCCGCCCGACTTCGCCGTGGCCGGCCGGTGGCGCTCCGGTGCCGGCGGGCAGATCGAGGAGTGGGAGGACAACGACGCCTACCGCCCCTCCCCGGAGACCCTGGGCTGGCCCGAGCCCACCGACGCCGTCGACGCCGCCCTCCAACTCGCCGTCACCGGTTACGGACCGGCCGAGGACGTCGCCCACGCCCTGGCCGCCGCGGACCTCGCGGTGCTCACACTGCCCGACGGCTCACCGGTGACCGCCACCGCGGCGGACGGCACCCCCGTGGTTCCCGTCTTCACCTCCACCGTCCACCTCGACCTCGTCGGCGGCTTCGCCTTCGCGCGCCGGACCACGGACGACCTGCTGCCCCAACTCCCATCCGGGCATCACTTGTACGTCAACCCGTCCAGCCCCGCGGGCGCCGTCCTGGCACCCGGGCCGCTGGCGGAGACGATCGCGCGCGGGACCGGTGCCGGTGCCGGGGCTGAGGCCGGCGACGGGGTTGAGGCCGGGGCCGAGGACGGTGTGCCCGCGTCGGCACGGACCCGGTGATCTCGTGTCGCCCGACGTTCACCGAATTCGAGCTTCGCCGGCAACCAGTGTTGGTTCAGAGTTGGTTGAGTGGTTCGAGGGCTTCGTGAGTACGTGGAACGGGCGTGTGACCGGTGGAACTGCAACGTAGGGCATGTGGGTTGGGGAGAGGCGTACGGGTGTGTGAAGCGAGTACGCCGGGGGAGGACGTCGGATGAGCCGCTGGAACGGCCGTCCGGCCCGCCGCCGTGCCGCCGGCGGGGCCTTTCGGGCCGAGCGCGAACGGCCCGCCGCCACCGCACCGGGTCCGGTGCCCGGAGCGGAGCCGCGGGTACTGGTCGAGGACCATGACGGCCTGCTGCTGCTCCGCCTGCCCACGGACGACACCCTGCTCCCGGCCGACGTCGCCGACCTCGCCCGCGCGCTGCGCGCGGCGGACGACGGCACCGTCACGATCGCCGCCGTCGCCGAGGGCGACGCGGCAACGGCGCTCTGGCCCCGGCTGAGCGAATCGCTCGACTCCCTGCGGGACACCGGCACCCGGTCGGTGCGGCTGGTGATGTCCGGCGCCGGACACGACCGCACGGACCGGCCCGCCCTGGCCCGCCGGATCGCCGAGTCCTGGGACGTCACGGTCGAGGCCCCCGACGGACCGGTCCTCGTGGTGCCCGGCGGCTCGGTGTTCGTACCGCCCGGGGACGGCGGCTGGTGGCGGTTCGCCGCGGGGCAGGAGCCCGAACTGCTCGGCCCGCGCACCCCGGCGCCCGACTGGCAGGCCGCGGTGCGCCGCACGCCGGTCCGTACGGCGGACGGCTGCGTCGTGGACCAGATCCCGGCGGGCCTGCTGATCCGTCCGGCCGAGGCCGGCGCGCCCCGGCCCGGCGACCTGTTCCACGCCATACCGGTGGACCCCAGGCGCCTCGCCGTGATCGTCGGCGTGCCGTGGGGCGAGGACGTCGTCGCGACCGACGTCGCCGAACTCCTCGGCGCCTTGCCGGCCGCCGTGCGCCCCGGGGTCCGGCTCGTCCCCGGAGGGCGGCGGGACCTGCTGCCGCTCGGCCAGTCGGTGGCCGCCCTGCTGAACGCGGAGGTCGAGGTCACCACCGGTCTTCCGCTCTTCGCCGCCGACGGCCCGCTGGGCACCTACCGGGTACGGTCCGTGCTGGTCGGCCCGGACGGGGAGCCGCGCTGGCTGCCGTTCGTGGACGCGGTGATGTGCCTGCCCGCGCGGGAGCCGGCGCCCGGCCCGGACGCCCGACCCGCGCAGGGCCCGCGGTCCGCCCCTGCTCCCCGGCTGCTGCGCTGGTCCTCGCCGGTGCCGGACCTCGGGGCCTCCGCGGACGGCGCGATCGGCCTCTCCGACGCGTGGCAGGCCGTGGTCACCCGGGCCGGGCTGTGGGTGGGGCCCCGCGACGGCACCCCGCCGCCGAGGAGCGCCCGGCAGGTGAGCATCGAGGGCCCGGTCATCGAGGTCGGCCGGGTCGGCGACCGGCTCGACGCCTCTCTCTGGCCCGTGCTGTCCCGCTTCCTCGGCCGTCTCGCCCCCGATCTGCGCGCCCGCACCACCCTCGATGTGCAGGCCGCCGCGCCCGACGGCGGTCGCGCCCTGCGCATCCTGGCGGCGGAGCACGCCCTGCGCGTCATCCGCTTCGCCCCGGCGGCACGGACCGCGCCTCCGGCACGACGCGACGGGCCCGCCGTGCGCACGGGCGGCCCGGCGGGCGGCCCGGTGAACGGCCCCGTCCAGCGGGCCGGTTCGCGGCCCGTACCGCCGCCGTTGACGGCGGCCGGTGCCGCGGGGGAGACCGTGGCGGCCGGTGCCGCGGCATCGGTTCCGGACGGTTCCGCGGCAGTTGCCGTGGCCGTGCCCGGCCCGGACGGTCCGCCCCGGCCGCCGAAGCCGAGCCGGGTGCCCGTCACCGCGACCGGTGGAACCGGGACCGGCCCGGCGGCCCCCGGTCGCCCGGCCACCGTGTCCGGGGGCGACCCGGCCGGCGGATCCTCGGAACCAACGTTGTCACCCGTTGGTCCGGCCCCCGAGCCGAAGCCCGAGCCGGTCTCCGTTCCAGTCTCTACGCCGGTCTCCGCTCCGGTTGCCGTTCCGGTTTCTACGCCGGTATCCGAGCCGTCCTCCGCGCCGCTCGCGGACCCCGTCGCGCAACCGTCCTCCGAGCCGTCCTCCGCGGCATCCTCCGAGACGTCCCCCGAGGTGGTGGTCTCGACTCCCGAGGCCGTCGAGCCGGTGTCCGGGCCGGCGTCCGGGCCGGCGTCCGCGCCGCGGACGCCCCGCCGGGATCCGGTGGCCGTCGGCGCACCCGCCGCTCCCATCGCGCCCGCGCGTCCGGTACCGACCGCCGGCGGTGCGGTGCCCCGGCCGCCGTCCCCTCCCGAGACGACCGTGGCCCCTCGCGCAGAGGCCCCCCGCACGGAGGCACCACGGACAGCGGAGGCACCCCGCACCGAGACACGGACGGAGGCACCCCGCACCGAGATACGGCCGGAGGCACCCCGCACCGAGACACGGACGGAGGCACCCCGCACCGAGATACGGCCGGAGGCACCCCGCACCGAGGTCCCGCGCAAGCCGGACGACGGCGGTGCCGCCCCGGCCCCAGCTCCCGCGGTCCCGCCCCCGGCCGGGACCGGCGGCGGCCGGCCGCTGCCCGCCGTACCGGTGCCGCCGCGGCACCGCAGCACCACCCCGGAGCGGGACTCCTTCCGGAGGCTCGCGGAGCCGGTGTGGGAGCGGCACAGCGCCGCGGTGAACCGGGCGCTGGCCGGTATGCCCGCGCTGCGGGGCGAGGAACAGGAGGCGGCCAGGACCGACCTGATCGCGCTGCGCATGTACCTCCACAACGGCGAAGGCCCCCTCGGGCCCGCGGAGTTGACGCGTTCCCTGCGGGCCGGCGAGCAGCGCCTCGTGCCCTACGCCGGGTGTCTGGCGTCCGGGCTCGGGCGGCTGCCGTCGTACCGCGGGGCCGTGCTGCGCGGCGGTACCGACGTGCCCGGCCTCGGCGGACTGCGGCCCGGTGACGTGCTGCGGGATCCCGCGCCGCTGAGCGGGCTGCCGCTCGACCCGGCCGGCAAGGACCGGGTCGCGGGTGTGGGCTTCGCGATCTGGTCGATCACCGGCCGCCGAGTCCGGCAGCTCCTGGACGGCGGCGACGAGGTCGTGTTCGCCCCGGGCACCGCCTTCAAGGTGCTCGACGTACGTACCGACGCCGCGAGCCGTCTGGTGCTGCTGCGTCAACTGCCCGACACCCAGGCGGTGTCCGCCGTCCTGGAGGACGCCGACGACACCGCGCTCGCGCGGCTCGACCACGCCCTGACCGACCGTACGGCCCCCGGCGCGGGCGACTGGCCCGGCCGGTGCGCCGGACCCGTCGGCGGCCCGGACGAGAGCTGACGGGAGCGCACGGCAAGCCCCCACTCATCGACAAGGAGCAGTGTTCATGCCCCGTCAGCACGAACCCCCGGCCAGCGAGACGACGTCCTCCGTCGCCGTTCGCCGTGCGGTGCCCGTGCCCCCGCCGGGTGCGGACCCCGGCGCGGACCTCGGCCCGCGCACCCCCGACCCCGGCCCCGATCCGGCCGCCCCGATACCGATACCGGCGTCCCCCGCGCCCGCGCCCAGGCGGCTCTTCGGGCGGCGCTCCGCGCCCGCCGCCGCGGAACCGGCATCCGCCGAGCAGGGACACCAGCGGGAGCCGGAACAACGGCAGCGGCAGGCGGCGGCGTCCGACGGACCGGAGCCCGATGCGGGGGCCGGTGTCCTGTTCGCCGGCGGCGACGACGGCCCGGACGACCCGAACGCGGCCGGGGCGTCGCCGGGACGGCCGCGCGGCCCCATGCTGGCCGCGGCCGCCATCGCCGGGGCGGTGCTGATCTCCGTGCCGTTCCTGGTGCTCGCTCTGAGCGGTGACGACGAACGCACGGTCAACGCGGCGCCCGTCGGCGGTACGACGCTCGATGCCGGCCTGCCCGACGAACCGGCCGCCGACTACGCGGCCGAGTCCCCGTCGCCCTCGCCCTCGGCCTCACCGAGCCCGTCCAAGTCCGCCTCGCCGAGCGCGTCGCCCGCCGAGGTGAAGGCCGCACCCCGGCCCGTCGTCAAGGAGACGGCCGCCGCCAAGCCCACGGCGAAGCCGACGACCGAGACGAAGGCGAAGAAGGCGCCCGCGCCCACCACCCGGCAGCTGGTCAACGCCCTCTCCAACCGCGCCAACGCGCTGCTGTTGAACGTCGCGACCGGCAGGTGCGCCGACATCCCCGGCTACGGGCACGGTTCGGTCGACGGCGCGGTGAACCAGCACAGTTGCATCACGACCTCCGCGGACAACATGCTCTGGGACCTGAAGGTGACGGACCCGGACGGCGGGCCGGGGGGAGCGAGCCTGTTCGTCATCACGAACCGCAAGGACGGGCTGTGCCTGGACCTGCCGTACTACGGCAGCGTGGCACCCCAGACGAAGGTCAGCGAGTACTACTGCGACGGCACGAACGCCGACAACCAGCAGTGGTGGCTTGATCCGCGGCCGCAGGGCTACTGGATCCGCAACATCGCGAGCAACCTGTGCATGAGTGTGATTGGTGGCAGGAACGCCAAAGACGACGCCAGGCTCTACGTGGTGAGGTGCGGCGACAATGAACTGAGCGCGCAGCGCTGGATGATCTCCCAGGTCGTCAAGCCCTGAGTGGAACCGCCCGAACGGGCGTGCAGCCGACCGGAGTTCACCGCGGTCGGCTGCGCTCTCCCCGTCCGCCGGGGTGCCGCGCACCGGAGCGCGGCGGCACCCCCTCGCACCGGGCGGACCCTCACGCCGAGCCGGGTCCCGCGGGATACGCCACGGGCCCCGTCACCCAGCCCGCCACCAGGGCCAGTCGGGTGGGGCGGTGGGTGGCCAGGAAGGCGAAGGGCCGGTCGAAGACGGCGCGTACGACGGTGGTTTCGTGGCGGTACTGCGGTATGCCGCCCGGCGCGGCCATGACGGCCGTCACCGCCGCCGACCGGAAGCCGAGCGCGCCGAACCGGGCGACCGCGGACTGCGCGGCCGCCCCGATGGCGAGCGGGGAGCCGCTGATCCCGGGGAAGTGGCCCCGGCGGGTGTCCCGCGCGCCGGTGAGCCCGAACAGCTGGTGCAGGGCGAGCAGATCGTGGTCGGCCCGCACATCGAAGGCGACGGTGGTGACGTCGAGGGTGACCGGCTCGGGGGTCATGGCCGGCTGCCGTTCCACGGTCAGGCCCGGTCCGACGTGCCCGTAGGGGAGTTGGCCGCCCCCGACGACCGGCAGCGTGCGCTCCAGGGCTCCGATGCCGGCCCGCAGGACCTGTCCCGGGGTCATCCGCTCCTCGCCGAGCAGCAGATGGACGTCGATGCCGTTGTCCCCGGGGACCTTCAGCGCGGTCACCAGGCCCTCGGCGGCGCTGACCACGCCGATCCGGTCGGGCCGCACGCCCCTGCGGTGCAGTCCGAGCAGGGTCCGCCCCCGCCAGGGTCCGGTCCGCGGGTGGCTCGGCTGCTCCGTGAAGGGCCGCGGCCAGTCCGTGCGCACGGTGAGGGCGGTGGCGAGCACCATTCTGGCGTCCCGCGTCAGCGTGACCGGCATCCGCTCGATCAGTCCGTCGCTCCGCTTCGCCGCCCAGGCGTCGAGGGTCCGCTGCGCGGCCTCCGGGTCGTCGTCGAGCCTCCCGTGGGTGTCCGCGGGCAGCCCGGCCCGCCACTCGTCCCGTACGTCCAGCGTGCGGCCGGTCCACAGGCCGACGGCGGCGCCCAGTCCGGGCATGCCGTCCAGCGCGGCGAGCACCTCCCGTGCCGCACCGGCCGCCTGCTCGGCGGGCACCCCGACGGCCCGCGCCAGTTCGGTGCGGGCCGGGCCCGCCGCCCCGTCCGCGAGAAAGGCCAGCAGGGGCCAGACCCCGGCGGCCGAGAGCACGGTGCCCTCGGCCGAGGTCCCGGCCCAGCTCGCCGTCAGCGCGTTGACCGCGCGGACCGTCTCGGGCGTCAGCTCGCTCACTCGTCGTTCTCCCACTCGTCCTCGAAGCGAGGCGGGGGCCCGTGAGCCGGACCGTGCACCGCGGGAACCGTCGCGCGCGTGACCCGCATTCCACCCCCACCCGTAACGCGCTTACCATGCGCGAAGTCGTACGTCAGTTCAGCGCTGCCGCCGTCCGAACCCAGGAGCACGGTACCGGTGTCCATACCCCCGCCCCCCGGCCCCCACCAGCCCGAAGGGCCCTCCCCGCAGCCCGGTCCGTATCCGCACCAGCCAGGCCCGCACCCGCAGGGCCCGGGCCCGTACGCGCCGGGGCCGTATCCGCAGGATCCGTACCAGCACAGTCCGTATCAGCAGAGTCCGTATCAGCAGGCTCCGTACGGGCAGCCGCCGTACCCGGCGTGGGGGCAGGGCTACAGCCCCTACAACCGGCCGGCGCCCGTCAACGGGCTCGCCATCTCCTCCCTCGTCCTCGGCATCCTGTGCTGTCTGCCCGGCGTGGGCCTGGCGCTGGGGCTGGTCGCGCTCCGACAGATCAAGCGGCGCGGGGAACGCGGCAGGGGGCTGGCGATCGGCGGCTCCGTGCTGTCCGGGCTCGGGCTCGGGCTGTGGGTGCTGATGCTCGCCACAGGCGGGGCGGGCGCGTTCTGGGAGGGGGTCAAGGAGGGCGCACGCGACAACGTCGTCTTCACGCTGTCCAAGGGCGAGTGCGTCAACGCGCCGGGCGGCTCGCTGCACGGCGAGACCTACGACCTCGACACGGTCGACTGCGACGGGGAGCACGACGCCGAGGTGTTCGCGTCCTACGACCTGCCGGGCGGCTCCTACCCGGGCCAGGAGGCGCTGGACGAGACGGCCGGCGACCGCTGCTACGGGCTCCAGGACGGCTATGCGATGGACGCCTGGGCCGTGCCCGACGACGTCGACGTGTACTACCTCGTGCCCACCACGGAGAGCTGGTCCATCGGCGACCGCGCGGTGACCTGCCTGTTCGGCAACACGGTCGAGGGCGAGCCGCTGACCGGCTCGCTGCGCAACGACGAGACCGTCCTCGACGCCGACCAGGTCGCCTATCTGAAGGCCGCGCACGTCCTGAACGCGGCCCTCGACGCCGCGCCCGACGCCGAGTACGTCGAGGACGACCTGCCGGGCCACCGGGCGTGGGCGCGGCGCGTGTCGACGGCGCTGGACGAGCAGACCGGGATGCTGCGCGGGCACGACTGGCCGAAGGGCGCGAGCGGGCCGGTGGCGGCCCTGGCGGACGATCTGGACAAGGCACGGGCGCAGTGGTCGAAGGCCGCCGGGTCCGGCGACGTGGACACCTTCTACGAGCACTACGAGAAGGGGTACGACCTTCTTGACCCGAAGCGGTCGGTCACGGCGCGCAAGGCTCTGGGGCTGGCCACGACCCCGCCGTCGGAGGCGGACGGCGGCAGCGGTACGGGCGGCGGCGGGGGCGGCACCGGCATGGAGGTGTGATCGCGTCGGGAGCGGGGAGAAAAAATGCCTGGGCACGGCCTTCCCCGGCCGTAAGTAATCACATCGAGTGATTCTCTGGCCTTTGCTTGCACGTCTCAACCCAGGGTTGCCACGCTGTTGCTGTCTGTACAACCTGATGGGAGCGGCCAGTGACTTTCGGTGAGCAGCCGGCGTATCTACGCGTCGCGGGTGATCTCCGCAAGAAGATCGTCGAAGGTTCACTGCCGCCGCACACCCGGCTCCCTTCACAGGCCCGGATCCGCCAGGAGTACGGCGTCTCGGACACGGTCGCGCTGGAGGCGCGCAAGGTGCTGATGGCCGAGGGCCTGGTCGAGGGGCGCTCCGGTTCGGGGACGTATGTGCGCGAGCGGCCCGTGCCCCGGCGCGTGGCCCGTTCCGGGTACCGGCCGGACGGCGGCGCCACGCCGTTCCGGCAGGAGCAGGCCGATGTCACCGCCCGCGGCACCTGGGAGTCCAGAAGCGAGCAGACCGAGGCGAGCGGCGTCATCGCCGAGCGGCTCGGCATCCGGGCCGGCGACCGCGTGATGTGCACCAAGTACCTTTTCCGGGACGCCGGGGAGCCGATGATGCTCTCCACCTCCTGGGAACCCCTCGCCGTCACGGGGCGCACGCCGGTGATGCTCCCCGAGGAGGGCCCGCTCGGCGGCATGGGCGTCGTCGAGCGCATGCGCGCCATCGACGTCATCGTCGACAACGTCACCGAGGAGGTCGGCGCCCGTCCCGGACTCGCCGAGGAACTGCACCTGCTGGGCGGCGTCCCCGGACATGTCGTCCTGGTCGTCCAGCGCACCTTCTACGCCTCGGGCCGGCCGGTCGAGACGGCCGACGTGGTGATCCCCGCGGACCGCTACCGGGTTTCGTACCACCTGCCGGTGAAGTAGCGCACACCCCCCGGGTGTTCAGCCTCACACCGCGCGGATCGGCGTGCGCCGGCGGCCCGTTGGGATCCGGTCGTCCGCGCAGGTGGCCCGCGCTGTGCCGGGTGCGCCCCGGCCCCGTGCGGCGGGAGGCACGAGGGGCGCACCCGTCATGGTGCGCCCCCGGGGCTCTGACTGGTTGCGTACCTCTTTGTGAAAAGCCGTATTCGCTGAGTGAAGGTTAGGCGTACGCTCGGGCATATGCGGATTGCGGTTTCCTTAGCAGGCGGGGCGACGGGCGGCGGAGGGGCGCGATGAGCGACGGCACGGTCTTACTGCCCTGGCTCGTCATACGGCAGGACGACAACGGCAATCGCTATCGCGTGGGCAGGTACGCCACCCGCGCCGAGGCCCAGAAGATCGCCGACAGTCTCGACGCCCGCGGACACAAACAGCTCTACTGGGTCGAGCGCATCGGCCAGATCGGAGAGGGCACCGGCGGCTGAGCCGGAGCGCGCTCCCGTAGGCTCCGGCGCATGACCGAACGGATCGTGGTGGTGGCGGCCGCCCTGCTCGACACCGGCCGCCTGCTCGCCGCCCGCCGCACCACACCCCCCGAACTGGCCGGCCGCTGGGAACTGCCGGGCGGCAAGGTCGAGCCCGGTGAGCGGGCCGAGGATGCCCTGGTGCGTGAACTGCGCGAGGAACTCGGCGTGGACGCCGAAGTCGTCGCGCGCGTCCCGGGGGAGTGGCCCCTGAAGTCCCCGTATGTGCTGCGGGTGTGGACCGTCCGGCTGCGCCCCGGTTCCGCCGCCCCCGAACCCCTTCAGGACCATGATGCGCTGCGGCTGCTCGCCCCCGGCGAGATCTGGCAGGTGGACTGGCTCGACCAGGACGTCCCCGCGGTGCGCGAAGTGATGGGCCGACTGACTTCGGACGCCCGCTGAGCAACCTGTACGCCGTTCGTGCCACTGTGCGCCCATCCGGGCGGTACTGGCTCCCGGATATCGGGTATGTGCCTATTAACCCCACGAAACCGGACATGGGATGGGTTCGCTGGCCTGGGAAGTGATCGGCGTGATCGACACCGAAGGCGACTGCGCCGAATGGACGTTTCCGGCGCAGCCCGGCTCCGTGCGCACCGCCCGCCGCGCGGTCCGCGACCAACTGCGGGACTGGGGGCTCGACAGCCTCGCCGACCTCTCCGCGCTCCTGGTGAGCGAGTTGGTGACCAACTCCCTGCGGCATGCGACGGGCCCCATCGGGGTGCGCCTGGTCCGCTCCGCGAACCTCGGCGCCACCCTGCGGGTGGAGGTCTCCGACCCGCTCCCCGACCTGCCGCGCGAGCGCATCCCCCGCCCCGACGACGAGAGCGGCCGCGGTCTCCAACTGGTCGCCAACTCCTCGCGCCGTTGGGGGACCCGGGCCGCCGACAGCGGTAAAACGGTGTGGTTCGAACTGGCGGTGCCGAACTGAACCGCCGGGGCGAGGGAGTAGAACGGTGGTGTGCGGAACAGGGGAGGAAACAGCAGGAAGCACCAGGAAACGATGTACAGAGTCTGCCGTGGTGTCCACGCTCGGCGGCCGTCCGGTGGCGGCTGCCGGGGGACGTGATTCGACGGCGTGCTCCCTGGTTAGAAGACTGGAAGTGTTGTCACGGCCCGGCCCGAACAGCGCCTGGACCAGGCTGTGATCGTGAACACCGTGTTGTGCGGGCCCGTAGTGCTGGATACTGCGGGCAGCCGCCCCCGGTGACCGGTGCCGGGCGCGGTGAGCTGGAGGGGACGGTTCGCGTGAGCGAGATACCAGCGAAGGCCACGGAGTCCGAGGACCCGTCGCACGGCGCGAGGGCCCGGGACGTGGCGGCTGCCGCGGCGCCCGGCGACGCCATGTGGCAGAGCAGTCCGCCCGGCTCCATCTACGACTACATCAAGGTCGCCTCCTTCTCCATCGGCCCCGGCGGGCTCGTCGACCAGTGGAGCCTGCGGGCCGAGCAGCTCTTCGGGATCCCCGCCGAACGCGCCGTGGGCATGGACCCCATCGAGGCGTTCGTCGACCCCGACCAGCGCGAGCGCGGCCAGCGGAAGATGGCCGAGGTCCTCGATGGACGGGAGTGGACCGGCGTGGTCCCCTTCCGGGTGCCGGACGGACCGGGCGGCGGGCGCGGCGAAGAGGGCCTTGCCGAGGTCTACGTCATGCCCACCCGCACCGCCGAGGGCGAAAGGGCCGCCGTCTGTATCGTCGTGGACGTCCGCACCCTGCGCAGCATCGAGACCGACCTCGCCGCCTCGCAGGCGATTTTCGGTCAAACCCCGTTCGGGTTCTTCCTGATCGACACCGAGCTGCGGGTGCGCCGCGTCAACACACGGATCGCCTCGATCTTCGGCGGCACACCCGACGACCACCGCGGCCGGGGGGTCCACGACTATCTGCCACGGGGCGAGGCGGAGCGCATCGCCGCCACCCTGCGCCGGGTCCTGGAAACCGGCGAACCCATCACGGACATGCACGTCACCGGCTTCGTCCCGGACTCCGAGGAACGCCGGCACTGGTCCGTCAACCTCTACCGCGTGCAGAGCGGCAGCGGTCGCCCGCTCGGCATCGCCTGGCTCGGCACGGACATCACCGCCCGCCGGGAGGCGGCCCGGGAGGCCGCCGCCGCACGACGCAATCTCGCCCTCCTCAACGAGGCGGGCGCCCGGATAGGGAACTCCCTGGATCTGGAGACCACCGCCCGGGAACTCCTCGACGTCGTCGTCCCCGGCTTCTGCGACCTCGCCTCCGTCGACCTCTACCAGGGGCTGCTGGCCGGTGACGAGACCCCGCCGGGCCTCGCCGACGGCAGCGCCGAACTGCGCCGCGTCGCCTTCGCCAGCGCGGTCTCCGGCGCGCCGATCGCCGGCGGCGGCTCGCCGGTCGCGGTCGGCGCGGTCCACCACTACCCCTTCAACTCGCCCTGCGCGGACGCCCTGCGCACCGCGCGCCCGCAGACCGTCCCCGCCGAGGAGGGCGGCCTCGTCCAGTCCACGCTGGCCGTTCCGATGGTGGCCCACGACACGGTCGTCGGCCTCGCCCAGTTCTCCCGGACGAAGGGCAGCGAACCGTTCGGCGACCGCGACCGGGACCTCGCCGTGGAGCTGGCCGCGCGCGCCGCGGTCTGCATCGACAACGCCCGCCTGTACCGGCGCGAGCACGAACGCGCCCTGATACTGCAACGGTCCCTGCTGCCGCCGGGCGACCCGGAGGCCTCCGGCCTCGACATCGCCTGCCGCTATCTGCCCGGCAACGCGGCCACGGAGGTCGGCGGCGACTGGTTCGACGTCATCGAACTCCCCGGCCACCGTACGGCGTTGGTGGTCGGCGACGTGATGGGCCGCGGTCTGCGCGCGGCGGTGGCCATGGGCGAACTGCGCACGGCGGTACGCACCTTGGCCCTGCTCGACCTGGAACCGGCCGAGGTGCTGTCCGCGTTGGACGAGATCGCCCGGGGCCTCGGCACGCCCGGCGGGGTGCACCAGGCGACCCGCACGGCCCGTCAGTCCCGGGACGCGGACCTCTCCGAGGTCTACCTGGCGACGTGCGTGTACGCGGTGTACGACTCGGTGACCAGGCGCTGCACCTTCGCCAACGCGGGGCATCTGCCCCCGGTGCTGGTGGAGCCGGGCGAGGCGGCGCTGATGCTGGACGTGCCGCCCGGGATGCCGCTCGGCGTGGGCGGCGAGCCGTTCGAGGAGGTGGAGGTCGAACTGCCCGAGGGCGCGCTGCTCGCCCTCTACACCGACGGCCTCGTCGAATCCCGTGACCATCCGCTCGACGAGGGCCTTCAGGCGTTCGTGGGCGCGCTGACGGATCCGACCAGCGCGCTGGAGGACGTCTGCGACCACGTCCTCAACACCCTCGACACGCATCACGGCGAGGACGACATCGCGCTGCTGATGGCACGGGTGCAGGGGCTGCCCGCCGAGTCCGTCGGCGACTGGACGCTGCCGCGTGAGCCGCGCAGTGTGGGCCGGGCCCGTGAGTACGCGCGCGGGCAACTGCTCGGCTGGGACCTGGAACCCCTGGTCGACACCACGGAGCTGCTGGTCAGCGAGCTGGTGACGAACGCGCTTCGGTACGGCGAGGGAGAGATCAGACTCCGTCTGCTGCTGGACCGCACCCTGGTCTGCGAGGTCTGGGACTCCGGCCTGGTCCAGCCGCGCCGCCGACGGGCCCGGGACACCGACGAGGGCGGCCGGGGCCTGCAACTCGTCGGCCTGCTCAGCGCGGCGTGGGGCTCCCGGCGCACGCCCCGCGGCAAGACGGTCTGGTTCGAACTCCCCCTCCCCGACGGAGAAACCCCCCTGACAGACCCAGCAGAGGCCCTACTCAGCCTGTTCTGACCGCCGATCAGGTTCAACAGGTCCACGAAGCCCACTGCGGTCCGATAGGCGGCTCCGCCCCGAAGGGGCGCGGGGCTGTGTCGATATGCGGCTCCGCCGCGTGGGCGCGACCAGCCACGATGTGGCCGCAGCCGGCCGACGGCAGATCGCGGCACGCCCAGCGCAGCGCTCAGTGCCGAACGCGCCCGCGGCGACTCGACCGTGCCCCGCAAGGGGCGCGGGGAACTGCGCGACCAGCCACGATGTGGCCGCAGCGGACCGACGGCAGATCGCGGCATCTACCGGAGCACTTGGTGTCGCGCGCGCCCGCGGCGAACCGTGCCGCAGCCGGCCGACGGCACTTCGCCGCACGCCCAGCGCAGCGCTCAGCGCCGGAGGCGATCGCGGGTGCGGGGCCCGCCGAAGCTCGCCGGCGGGCCGCCGTCCGGGTCCTCGCCGAGCAGGACGCCGCCGAGGACGGCACCGGCCAGGCCGGCCGCGTACCCGGACTCGCCGGTGTACGGGGTGCCGTGGGTGCGCACGTCCCGTTCGGCGAACTCGCGGGCCGTGCGGGCGAGTTCGTCCGCCGCCCGGGTGTCGCCCCGGGCGAGCAGCCGCACCGCCTCCGCCAGCAGCGTGCGGGCCTCGGCGCCCACCGCCGCCCGGTGCGTGGTCACGAAGTCCTCGGCGATCGCGGTGGCGCTGCGGGCGGCGAGGAACCCGGCGAGCGGTACGGCGCCGGAGCGGCCCGCCCCGACCGGCTCGACGGCCCGCGCGATCCGCCGCAGCGCGTCCAGCGGGTCGTACGGCCCGCCGGTCAGCTTCCCCCGTACGGCGGCCAGAACGGCGTCGGCGTGCGCCAGCCGGGCACGGAACTCGCCGAACGGAATCCGGTACGCGGCCGCCCGGCCCTGGGGCGGCGGCGCGTCCGGCCCGGCGCCCTCGGCCCCGGCGCCCGCTGCCCCGGCGGCCCCGCGCCGGCCCGCGGCCCCGGGCTCGACGGCCGGTGCCCGAGGGACCTGCCCCCGGGCCTGGGCCAGTTCCGCCTCCGCTCCGGTGAGCGCCGACGGCACCAGCGCCGCCGCCTCGGCCAGTTGCTGGGCCAGCCGCTCGACGCCGGTCACGAAGACGTCCGCCTGGGCGATGGCGCCCTCGGCCGCCCGCAGATGGCGGACCGTCCGCCCGGCGTCCTCGGAATCGGCGGCCCGGCGGGCCCGGTCGAGTTCCGCGGTGGCGAACAGCAGCCGGTCCTTGGCCTGTTCGGCATGGCCCCGGACCGGCTCGGCGGCCATCGGCCCATAGCGCTCGCCCAGTCCGGCCGCGGTCGCCTCCGTGCCGGCCGTCCGCCCCGCCAGCGCCCGGAACCGCCGCTCCGCGTGTCCCAGCGCCCCGCCCGGGTCACGCTCCAGCGCCCGCACCCGGTCAAAGGCCGCCGCCTCCGTGTCCAGCCGCCGGCCGGCCTCCGCGCACCGCCCGACCACCCCCACGAGCGCCTGCCGCCGGGCGGCGTCGTCCCCCGGCAGCCCCTCCTCGTAGCGCCGTCGTATCGCGAACGCGGCCGACAACTCGGTCTCGGCCGCCCGCAGGGCCCGCGCGAACGGCTCGACGGTCGCGGGCCCGGTCCGCGCCCTTGCCCAGGCCAGTTCCTCCCGGCTGGTGCGCACGGCGTCGTCGGCCGCGACCAGGGCGGCGCGGGCCTGCCGGTCGGACTCGGCGGGCACCCGGGCGGGCGGGCGTGAGGACGGTGCCCCGGGTGTCGTACGGGTCCGGGCCCGCCGGGTGCGCCGTAGGTATGCATACCCCGCCAGCACCACCGCCGTGCCCACCGCCACCAGCGGCAGGACGAGATCGCCCGGAGACGTCCCGGTCCGCCCCGGCACCGCGGCGTCGGCCACGGGTCCCGCGCGCGCCTCGGGAACCGGATCTTGGGCGCCGAACGTCATCACCGGCAACACCAGCCACGCGACCGAGACGACGCCGCCCAGCACGGTGTGCGCCACCCGCACACGTATGTGCGACGCGGCACGCCTTGGCCGGCCCCGGATCAAGGATGACGTCACATTCCGGAGCGTATGGGCGTGCGCCCGGCTCCGCGACCGGGGTGGATATGCGCGGGGGACCACGGAACAGGGGGAACCACGATGAGCACAAACCCAACCCCGCCACCCCCCACCCCCGACCCCACAGCCGACGCCGTAGCGGACCAGGGCTCCGCCGGCCCCGATGCGTCAGCCACCCCCGCGGGGGCCACCTCCGCCCCACCTATCACCGAAGCGCTTCCCGAACCCGCCGCGGACCAGGGTTCCGCCGTGCCCCCGGTGGCTGCCGGTTCCGGAGTGCCCGCGCCCTCTGCGATGCCTGCCGCCCAAGGCGCACCCGAGGCCGCCACGGACCGCAACTCCGCCGCACCGGCCACCTCCGCGCCGCCGGCCACTCAAGCCGCCCCTGACGCCGTAGCAGACCGCAACCCCGCCGCGCTCGCCGCCCAAGCCGCGTCCGGCGCCGTTGCCGACCACGGCTCCGCCGCACTCGATGCACCGGCCACCTCCGCGCCGCCG
>NZ_JBIALO010000001.1:478075-565526 GCF_042873595.1 Streptomyces sp. NPDC004629
CGGCCACTCAAGCCGGATCGGGCGCCGTAGCAGAGCGCAACCCCGCCGCGCTCGCCGCCCAAGCCGCGTCCGGCGCCGTTGCCGACCACGGCTCCGCCGCACTCGATGCACCGGCCACCTCCGCACCGCCGGCCACTCAAGCCGGATCGGGCGCCGTAGCAGAGCGCAACCCCGCCGCGCTCGCCGCCCAAGCCGCGTCCGGCGCCGTTGCCGACCACGGCTCCGACGCGTCCACCCCCCAAGGCGCGCCCGGCGCTGTTGCCCGGCGGGGTGTCGGCGGACGCAGGTTGCGGCGGTGGGGGCGGTGGGTTGTGGGTGGGGTGGTGCTTGTCCTGGTTCTGCCTCTGCTCGCCGCGGGGATCGCGTTGCGGGTGAACTACGCGGGGGAGCCGGCCGACGGTACGTACACGCGGAACCGGGACGCGATCTGGCTCGGGCACGCCTGGGTGGACGGGCGGAAGAAGGACGCCGATGTCGCGGCGCTCGCGCGGCGGCTGCACGGCACCGGCATCCGTGATCTGTATGTGCACTCCGGGCCGCTGGAGCACGACGGAACGCTGCCCGAGTCGGCCCACCCGAGGGCGCGCTGGCTGACCGACGCCGTGCACCGCGCGATCCCCGGCGTCCGCGTCCAGGCCTGGCTGGGCGACGTGCTGGCCACCGAGAGCCCCGACGGGCTGCGCCTGGAGCGCGCCGGGACCCGGGCGGCGGTCGTCGACAGCACCCGGCAGATCCTCGCCGCCGGGTTCGACGGCGCCCACTTCGACCTGGAGCCGCTGCACTCCGGCGACCGCGACTACCTCTCCCTGCTGGACGACCTGCGCGATGTCACCCGCCGGCACGGCGCCCTGCTCTCCGTCGCCGCCCACCAGATCGACCCGCTGCCCGCCCTGCACTCCGTCTTCGGCGCGGTCACCGGCCACCCCAAGTGGTGGTCGCAGGCGTACTTCGGGCAGGTGGCGCGCCGCGTCGACCAGATCGCCGTGATGTCGTACGACACCATGCAGCCGCTGGAGAGCCTGTACGGCGGCTATGTCGCCCAGCAGACCGCCCTGGCCCTGGAGGTCACCCCGGACTCCACCGACCTGCTCATGGGACTGCCGTTCTTCCGGGAGAACCGCTTCGGACACTGGGCGCACGCCGAGACCGTCCCGGCCGCCGTGCGCGGCGTCCGGCTGGGACTGTCCCGCACGGACGCCGACCGGGCCCGCTTCGGCGTCGCCCTGTACGTGGACTTCGCCGCGACGGAGGCGGACTGGGCGGCCTACCGCTCGGACTGGGTCCGGTGACCCCCGGCGCCCCGGCCGAGCGAAGTCCGCTGCGGCAGCGCCCGAAGGGGAGCGGCCGGCCGCGATGCCGCCGCGGCCGGCCGACGACAGCTCGGCCCTTCCCGCGGCGCGCTCAGCTCGCGCCGCTGCGCCGCCTGATCTTGGAGCCCAGCCACACCAGCGGGTCGTACTTGCGGTCGACGGCCCGCTCCTTCATCGGGATCAGGGCGTTGTCCGTGATCTTGATCCCCTCGGGGCACACCTCGGTGCAGCACTTGGTGATGTTGCAGTAGCCGAGGCCGTGCTCGTCCTGCGCGGTGGCCCGCCGGTCCAGGCCGGTCTCGGCGGCGGCGTCCAGCGGGTGCATGTCCAGTTCGGCGACGCGCATCAGGAAACGCGGCCCCGCGAACGCCTTCTTGTTCTCCTCGTGGTCGCGCACCACATGGCAGGTGTCCTGGCACAGGAAGCACTCGATGCACTTGCGGAACTCCTGCGGACGGTCCACGTCCTCCTGCATCATCCGGTACTCGCCCGGACCGAGGCCCGCGGGCGGCACGAACGCCGGCACCTCCCTGGCCTTCTGGTAGTTGAAGCCGACGTCGGTCACCAGGTCGCGGATCACCGGGAAGGCCCGCAACGGGGTGACGGTGATCGTCTCGTCGCGGTCGAAGACCGACATGCGGGTCATGCACAGCAGCCGGGGCCGGCCGTTGATCTCGGCCGAGCACGAACCGCACTTGCCCGCCTTGCAGTTCCAGCGCACCGCGAGATCGGGCGCCTGGGTGGCCTGGAGGCGGTGGACGATGTCCAGGACCACTTCGCCGTCGTTGACCTCGACCCGGAAGTCCTCCAGGCCGCCGCCCTCGGCGTCGCCCCGCCACACCTTGAAACGGGCCTCGTAGCTGCTCACTCGTACAGCTCCTCTTCGGCGAGGTACTTGACCAGCTCCTCCTTCTCGAAGAGGGCGAGCAGGTCGGGGCGGATGGGCGCGGTGGTCTCGCGGGTGAGGGCGATCCGGCCGCGCGCCGGGTCCGTGTCGGCGTCCGCGAGCCCGTCGGCGGGGCGGGCGAGCGCACACAGCAGGTTGATGTTGCGCCATGCCCGGTCCATCGCCGGACGGTCCTCGCGGGTGTGCCCGCCGCGCGACTCCGTGCGCTCCAGGGCCGCGCGGGCCACGCACTCGCTGACCAGCAGCATGTTCCGCAGGTCGAGGGCGAGGTGCCAGCCGGGGTTGAACTGGCGGTGCCCCTCGACGCCGGCCCGCCGCGCCCGGGTCCGCAGCTCGGCCAGCTTCTTCAGGGCCTGCTCCATCTCCGGCTCGCGGCGGATGATGCCGACCAGGTCGTTCATCGTCTGCTGGAGTTCCTGGTGCAGGGTGTACGGGTTCTCGGGCGGACCGCCCGCCGCCTCACCGCCGCCCGCCGTCTCGCCGCCGCCCGCCGCCGCTTCGCCGCCCGCGGAGAACGGCCGCAGGGCCTCGGCCGCCGCCGCGTCGACCTGCTCGTCGGACACCCGCGGCCGGTCGTCCGCCGACGCCGCCGCGTGCTCGGCCGCGTGCAGGCCGGCCCGGCGCCCGAAGACCAGCAGGTCGGAGAGCGAGTTGCCGCCGAGCCGGTTGGAGCCGTGCATGCCGCCGGCCACCTCGCCTGCCGCGTACAGGCCGGGCACGCCGCGCGCCGCCGCCGTGTCGGAGTCGACGGCGATGCCGCCCATCACGTAGTGGCAGGTCGGTCCGACCTCCATGGCCTCCGCGGTGATGTCGACGTCGGCCAGCTCCTTGAACTGGTGGTACATGGAGGGCAGCCGGCGCCGGATCACCTCGGCGGGCATGCGGGTCGACACATCCAGGAAGACCCCGCCGTGCGGGGAGCCCCGGCCCGCCTTGACCTCGGCGTTGATGGCGCGGGCGACCTCGTCGCGGGGGAGCAGTTCGGGGGGACGCCGGTTGTGGTCCGGGTCGTCGTACCAGCGGTCGCCCTCCTCCTCGGACTCGGCGTACTTCTCCTTGAAGACGTCGGGGATGTAGTCGAACATGAACCGTTTGCCGTCGGAGTTGCGCAGCACGCCGCCGTCGCCGCGCACCGACTCGGTGACGAGGATGCCCTTCACGGACGGCGGCCAGACCATGCCCGTCGGGTGGAACTGCACGAACTCCATGTTCAGCAGCGGCGCCCCGGCGAGCAGCGCGAGCGCGTGCCCGTCGCCGGTGTACTCCCACGAGTTCGACGTGACCTTGAAGGACTTGCCGATGCCGCCGGTGGCGATCACCACGGCGGGCGCCTTCAGGACGAAGAAGCGGCCGGTCTCGCGGTCGTAGGCGAAGACACCGGAGACCCTCCCCCGGCCTTCGGCCGGGGGGACCCCCATCTCGCTTCGCTCCCCGTCCTTGAGGATCCTGGTGACCGTGCACTCCTGGAAGACCTTCAGCCGGGACTCGTAGTCGCCGGTCGCCCGGTGGTCCTCCTGCTGGAGGGCGACGATCTTCTGCTGGAGGGTGCGGATCAGCTCCAGGCCGGTGCGGTCGCCGACGTGTGCGAGGCGCGGGTACTCGTGGCCGCCGAAGTTGCGCTGCGAGATCTTCCCGTCCTTCGTCCGGTCGAACAGCGCGCCCCAGGTCTCCAGTTCCCACACCCGGTCCGGGGCCTCCTGCGCGTGCAACTCGGCCATCCGCCACTGGTTGAGGAACTTGCCGCCGCGCATGGTGTCGCGGAAGTGCACCTGCCAGGTGTCGTGCTCGTTGACGTTGGCCATCGCCGCCGCGATGCCGCCCTCGGCCATCACCGTGTGCGCCTTGCCGAACAGCGACTTGCAGATCACCGCCGTACGGGCGCCGCGCTCGCGCGCCTCGATGGCGGCGCGCAGCCCGGCACCGCCGGCGCCGACCACGACGACGTCCCACTCCTGTCGGTCGACCACGGACATCAGTAGGCCCTACCCCAATCTAGAAGAAGCGCGGATCGTCGAAGACACCGGAGGCGAGCAGGTACACGTAGAAGTCGGCGAGCGCCACGCTCACCAGGGACGCCCAGGCCAGCAGCATGTGCCGGGCGTTGAGCCGGCCGATGAACTGCCACGCCCGGTAGCGCACGGGGTGCTTGGAGAAGTGCCTGAGCTTGCCGCCGACGATGTGCCGGCAGGAGTGGCAGGACAGGGTGTACGCCCAGATCAGCACGATGTTGGCGAGGAACACGAGGGTGCCGAGACCCATGTGGCCCCACCGGTAGTGCGCGTCGCGGAAGGACAGCACGGTGTCGTAGGTGAGGACCCCGGCGACCAGCAGCGCGGCGTAGAAGAAGTACCGGTGGAGGTTCTGCAGCAGCAGCGGGAAGCGGGTCTCGCCGGTGTACTTCTTGTGCGGCTCGGCGACCGCGCAGGCCGGCGGGGACGCCCAGAAGCTGCGGTAGTAGGCCTTGCGGTAGTAGTAGCAGGTCAGTCGGAAGCCGAGCGGGAAGATCAGGATGATGATCGCGGGGGAGATCCCCCACCAGCCGCCGAACAGGTCGGCGTTCGGGCCGGCGCGCATCGTCGTGCAGTTCTCCGCCAGACAGGGCGAGTAGAAGGGCGAGACGTACGGCGCCGAGTAGTAGTCGGCGTTGGCGAAGGCCCGCCAGGTCGAGTACACGACGAAGGCGAACAGGCCGGCCGCGGTGACGGCGGGGGCCAGCCACCAGCGGTCGGTCCGCAGATGCGGTGCGGCGATCGCGGCGCGCGTACGGGTGCGTACGCCGCCGCCGGTGCTAGGGGATTCCGTACCAGTGGCCAATGGATGACTCCGGTCGGGTTCGGATGGCGGGGCCTGTGGTGCCGGCCCGGGGCGGGCCGGCGGTCGCTCCTAGGGGGCGTGGCGGTCGCGGGCGCCGAGACCCTCGTCGTCCGAGTCCGTCCACAGGCTGATGTCGTACGGCGCGTCGGAGATGGTGACGAGATCGGGGCGGCGCGGCGGGGTGAGCCCGGGGGCCGCCTCCCGCAGCAGCGCCACGCTCTCGCGCAGATGATCGGCGTCCGCGCGGACGCGGCGCATCTCCAGTCCGCCGCCGCTCCCGAGCTGCTGCTCCAGGCGGCCGACGGACCGCAACAGATCGTCGAGGTTGCGCTGGACTGACGTCAGGTCGTCGTGCACGGACATGACGTGACCTCACTTCCGCGGACCTCACGGTCCAAGGCGGCAACGTTCATGCGCCTGCGAGTGTTGCGCGTCACACCTGTCCATGTGAAGGCATGTGCAGCGATTGGCGGATCGTGCTCCACCGCCGCACGCCCGCACGCGCTCTGTGTGCGCCGGGGCACGAGTTGCGCCGCACGGGTGGGCTTGGCAGCGCCCGTCGCCGTGTCGCCCCCGGCCGGCGGACCCTTTCCTTTTCAGTGGATCCGTAGATCTGATCAGCTCCAAAATACCGCCAAATGTGATCAGAACCCACCTTTGTCACCGGGCTCCCCGGAGGTAGCACGATGTCCCACGTCGGCGTCGGACCGCGCGCGATCATGCGCTCGGCCGCCTTCCTCACCGCGGGCGTGCTCGCGGTGTCCGTCCTCGCCGGGTGCAGCTCCGAAGACGCGGCGAGCCGCCCGCTGGCCAGGCAGGACATCGCCGCCGTCGCCCGTGACGAGGTCACCGACGGCGGCACCCTGCGCTGGGCCGTGGACGCGCTGCCCGAGACCCTGAATGCCTTCCAGGCCGACGCGGACACGGGCACCAACCGGGTCGCCCAGGCCGTCCTGCCGTCGATGTTCCGGCTCGACGAGACCGGGCGCCCGGTCCGCAACCCCGACTACCTGGAGTCCGCCAAGGTCATCGAGACCGAGCCCCGCCAGGTCGTCCTCTACAAGCTCAACCAGCAGGCCGTGTGGAGCGACGGCCGGGAGATCGGCGCCGCCGACTTCGCCGCCCAGTGGCGCGCCCTGTCCGGCAAGGACACCTCCTACTGGACCGCCCGCAACGCCGGCTACGACCGCATCGAGAAGATCGAGCGCGGCGCCAACGACCTGGAGGTCCGGGTCACCTTCAGCCGCCCGTACGCCGACTGGAAGTCGCTGTTCTCGCCGCTGTACCCGAAGGACGTCATGGGCACCCCCGACGCCTTCAACGACGGCGCGCGCCGCAAGCTCCAGGTCACCGCCGGGCCGTTCCGGCTCGACAAGGTCGACACCAAGGCCCAGGACATCGTCCTGACCCGCAACCCGCGCTGGTGGGGGCGCCCCGCGAAGCTGTCCGAGCTGGTGCTGCACGCCGTGCCCCGCGACCAGCGGGCCACCGCGCTGGCCAACGGCACCGTGGACCTCACCGACATCGACCCCGCGGACGTCGAGCGGATCAGCCTCGCCGCGCGGGGCAGCGGCGGCGCCCCCCTCATGGGCGCCGGGCGCACCTCCGCGAAGAAGCTGCGCTCCTGGGCCCTGGAGCACGGCTTCCCGTCCCACGAGCTGCCCGAGGGCACGGCGCAGCTGCGCCAGAAGATCACCACGTATCTGCGCGAGCAGGACGCACTGCGCGACGTCGAGATCCGCAGGTCCCTGGAGCCCGCCTACACCCAGCTCGCCCTCAACGGCTCAAAGGGCCCGCTCGCCGACGAGCGGGTGCGTCGCGCCGTCGCCCGCGCCCTGGACCGCAAGGCGCTCGCCAGGGTGGTGCTCGGCCCCCTCGGCCTGCCCGCGGTCCCGGTCGGCAGCCACCTCGCCCTGTCCGGCCAGTCCGCCTACGCCGACGGCAGCGGCTCCCTGGGCAGCCAGGACACCGCGGAGGCGCAGGCCCTGCTCGCCGATGCCGGGTGGGTGCCCGGTGGTCCGGTCACGGAGAAGAAGACGGACAAGGCGGCCGGCGCCCAGGCGGACAAGGAGTCCGAGGGCGGCAAGGAGGGCACCTATGTCGTCGGCGAGGACGACAAGCCGCCGCACCGGGCCACCGGCGACGACAAGCCGCCGCACCGGGCCACCGGCGACGACCCGAAGGACTCCGCGGACCCCACGGACGAGCACAGCGTGGCCGGGCAGGGCGGCGAGGCCGGGGGGCGCCTCGCGCAGGACGGCCGGCAGCACACCGACAAGCACCCGCCGCAGGGCGGGGCGCCCGGCGCGTACGCCCCGCAGGGCACCGCCGCGCCGGCCCCCGCCGCCGGGCCGCTAGCCAAGGACGGCAAGGCGCTCACGCTCCGCTTCGTGCTCCCCTCGGGCCCCGGCTCGGAGTCCCTGCGGGCCGTCGCCGACCGGATCACGCAGATGCTGGACAAGGCCGGCATCGTCACGGAGATCAGCAAGGTCCCCGACGAGAGCTACTTCAAGGACCACATCGCCTCCGGCCAGTACGACCTCGCCCTGTACTCCTGGCCGTCCTCCGCCTTCCCCGCCACCGACGCCCGCCCGATCTACGCCAAGCCGGTCCCGGCCGCCGACGGCTCGGTGAACGTCGAGCAGAACTACACCCGGATCGGCACCGACCAGGTCGACCAGCTCTTCGACCAGGCCGTCGCCGCGCTCGACGAGGACGAGTCACGATCCCTGATCCGCAAGGCCGACTCCCGCATCTGGGCCGCGGCCGGCTCCATCCCGCTCTACCAGCGCCCGCAGCTCACCGCCGCGCGCAAGAACCTGGTCAACGCGGGTTCCTTCGGGTTCCAGACGCCCCTGTACGAGGACATGGGATTCCTGAAGAAGGGGGCGCCGGGCCCGTCCGCGGGCTGAGACGCCGAGGGCTGAGGAAGTCACCTCCCGCGGCGCCCCGTAACATGGGGTGAGGCCGTGGCGTGTCAAGCCCGGCAGGGCCCGCGTCACACGGACCGACGCGAGGGCCTTCCTCACACCCCGGGAGTACGCCGCACTATGGCTGTGACCGCTACGCGTCACGACATCCGCAACGTCGCCATCGTCGCCCACGTCGACCACGGCAAGACCACCATCGTCGACGGCATGCTGAAGCAGGCCGGCGCCTTTGCCGCCCACCAGCTCGACCAGGTCGACGACCGCGTCATGGACTCGAACGACCTGGAGCGTGAGAAGGGCATCACGATCCTCGCCAAGAACACGGCGGTGAAGTATCACCCCAAGCACGGCGAGGACCCGGTCACCATCAACATCATCGACACCCCCGGCCACGCCGACTTCGGCGGCGAGGTCGAGCGCGGTCTGTCGATGGTCGACGGTGTCGTGCTGCTCGTGGACGCCTCCGAGGGCCCGCTGCCGCAGACCCGCTTCGTGCTGCGCAAGGCGCTCCAGGCCCGGCTGCCCGTCATCCTGTGCATCAACAAGACGGACCGGCCCGACGCCCGTATCGACGAGGTCGTCAACGAGACCTATGACCTGTTCCTCGACCTGGACGCCGACGAGGAGCAGATCGAGTTCCCGATCGTCTACGCCTGCGGCCGCGACGGCATCGCCTCGCTGACCAAGCCTGACAACGGCACCGTCCCGGCCGACTCCACCAGCCTGGAGCCGTTCTTCTCCACCATCCTGGAGCACATCCCGGCGCCCACCTACGACGCGGACGCCCCGCTCCAGGCCCATGTCACCAACCTGGACGCCGACAACTTCCTCGGCCGTATCGCGCTGCTCAGGGTCGAGCAGGGCGAGCTGCGCAAGGGCCAGACGGTCGCGTGGATCAAGCGCGACGGGTCCGTGCAGAACGTGCGGATCTCCGAGCTGATGATGACCGAGGCGCTCACCCGCAAGCCCGCCGAGAAGGCCGGGCCGGGTGACATCTGCGCCGTCGCCGGCATCCCGGAGATCATGATCGGCGAGACCCTGGCGGACCCGGAGAACCCGGTCGCGCTGCCGCTGATCACGGTCGACGAGCCCGCGATCTCCATGACCATCGGCACCAACACCTCCCCGCTGGTCGGCCGCGGCGGCACCGGCAAGGGCGCCGACAACAAGGCGGCCGTCAAGGACCGCAAGGTCACCGCACGGCAGGTCAAGGACCGCCTGGACCGCGAGCTGATCGGCAATGTCTCGCTGCGCGTCCTGGACACCGAGCGTCCGGACGCCTGGGAGGTCCAGGGCCGTGGTGAGCTGGCGCTCGCCATCCTGGTCGAGACCATGCGCCGGGAGGGCTACGAGCTGACGGTCGGCAAGCCCCAGGTGGTCACCAAGGACGTCGACGGCAAGGTCCACGAGCCGGTCGAGCGCATGACGATCGACGTGCCCGAGGAGCACATGGGCGCGGTCACCCAGCTCATGGGCGTCCGCAAGGGCCGGATGGACAACATGTCCAACCACGGCTCGGGCTGGGTCCGCATGGAGTTCGTCGTCCCGTCGCGCGGGCTCATCGGCTTCCGGACCGAGTTCCTGACCCAGACCCGCGGCACCGGCATCGGCCACTCCATCCACGAGGGCCACGAGCCGTGGTTCGGCCCGCTCCAGACCCGCAACAACGGTTCTCTGGTCGCCGACCGGGCCGGTGCCGTCACCGCGTTCGCGATGACCAACCTCCAGGAGCGCGGCGTGCTGTTCGTGGAGCCGGGCACCGAGGTGTACGAAGGGATGATTGTCGGGGAGAATTCCCGCTCCGACGACATGGACGTGAACATCACCAAAGAGAAGAAACTCACCAACATGCGGTCGTCGACGGCCGATGTGGCCGAGTCGATCGTGCCGCCGCGCAAGCTGTCGCTTGAGCAGTCGCTGGAGTTCTGCCGCGACGACGAGTGCGTCGAGGTGACCCCGGAGGCGGTCCGTATCCGCAAGGTGAACCTGGACGCCCGCGAGCGGGCCCGCGCCGCGAGCCGCGCCAAGCACGGCTGAGGCGGACCCGGTCCCCGGACCACGACGGGCCGGGCCTCCCTGGGGAGGCCCGGCCCTCTCGTCATGTCCCCCTAGGGAAAACCCTCGGTTCCGCCCGGGAGACGCCACGCCGCCACCGACTCCCACTAGTCTGTGGCGGCGGTCTGCGGCGGCTGTGCCCCCGGCGCGCGCCGGACGGCCCCGGGGCCTCGGCGCGCCGCCCGGTATCCGAATCGCACGAGTGTGCGGGTACGCCGAATGGGCCCCGCACGAATCGGAGTCTAACCGCAACCGGATTTCCGATCCCGAGTATCCGGAATGCGGACACCCGGAGCCGATAGATGTGTAACAAGTCCGTTTCGCAGGGATCTTTCGGCAAACACTTTGTCCGGATTTTGGAAGATGTTCGCGCCAGCTGTGATCGAACCGAGACCTTAGGAATGTGGTTCGGCCTTCGCTCATGGCAGATAGTTAGGCGCGTAGAGCTCGGATCACGGGTCATGCGCTTTCAGGTGGCGCCGACTCACGAGCACGGGGGCACTCGACTCTCTCCGGCACCGGTGACGGTGCCGTGTCGCGTGCCTCTCCATGCGGTGAACCATTGGACTCATGAGGAGGAACCCATGCGCGGTGCGAAGAGCGCCAAGTGGGTCGCGATAGCCGCGGTTGTGGCGCTGGGCGCGACCGCCTGCGGTGGTGGAGACGGGGACAAGGGCAGTGAAGGCAAGGCCGCGGTCGACCCGAACGGCAAGTTCTCGGTCGAGGTCGGCGAGCCGCAGAACCCGCTGCAGCCCGCCAACACCATGGAGTCCAACGGCAGCATCGTCATCAAGTCGCTCTTCTCCGGGCTTGTCGACTACGACCAGAGCGGTAAGATCGTCTACGTCAACGCGCAGTCGGTCGACTCCAAGGACAACAAGACCTTCACGGTCAAGCTGAAGCCCGGCTGGAAGTTCCACGACGGCACCCCGGTGACCGCCGAGTCCTACGTCAAGGCGTGGAACTGGGCCGCCAACCCGGACAACAAGCAGACCAACAGCTTCTGGTTCTCCGACATCAAGGGCTACGACGAGGTCGCCCCGGCCAAGGGCAAGGCGACGGCCACGGAGATGTCCGGCCTGAAGGTCGTCGACGACAACACCTTCACCATCACGCTCAGCAAGCCGATCCCGTACTTCGTGTACAAGCTCGGCTACGAGGTCTTCGACCCGCTGCCGGAGTCCTTCTACAAGGACCCGAAGGCGGCCGGCGAGCACCCGATCGGCAACGGCCCCTACAAGTTCGTCAGCTGGGACCACAAGAAGCAGATCGAGGTCACCCGCAACGACGACTACCAGGGTCCGAACAAGGCCAAGAACGGTGGTGTGGTCTTCAAGAACTACACCAACCTGGAGACGGCCTACGAGGACCTGAAGTCCGGCAACGTCGACGTCCTGCGTCAGATCGCGCCCAAGGACCTCCCGGTCTACAAGTCGGACCTCGGCGACCGCGCCGTGGACCAGGCCTACTCCGCGATCCAGACCGTCGCCGTCGCCTTCTACACCAAGCAGTGGAAGGACATCGACCCGAAGGTCCTGCAGGGCCTGTCGATGGCGATCGACCGCGACACCATCACCAAGACGGTGCTCCAGGGCACCCGTGAGCCGGCCACCGGCTGGGTCGCCAAGGGCGTCCTCGGCTATCAGCCGAACGCCGCCGGTGACGTCACCAAGTACGACCCGGCCAAGGCCAAGCAGCTCATCCAGGACGGCGGCGGCGTTCCGGGCAACGCCATCTCCATCCAGTACAACGCGGACGGCGGCCACAAGGAGTGGGTGGAGGCGGTCTGCAACTCCATCACCAAGTCCACCGGCGTGAAGTGCACGGGCGACTCGAAGGCCGACTTCCAGGCCGACCTGAACGCGCGTGACGCCAAGGAGGTCAAGTCCCTCTACCGCTCCGGCTGGGTGCTGGACTACCCCTTCAACGCCAACTTCATCCGGGACCTGTTCGGCACCAATTCGGACGGCAACCAGGGCGGCTTCTCCAACAAGACGATCGACAAGGAGATCGCCGCCGCTGACGCCGCCAGCTCGCTGGAGGAGTCGGAGAAGAAGTACCAGGAGATCGAGAAGCAGCTCCCGAACTACATGCCGAGCATTCCGCTCTGGTACTACAAGGTCAACGCGGGCTTCTCGGAGAACGTCAGCGGCGTCAAGTACGCCCAGGACGGCGACCCGATCCTGACCGGCGTTCAGGTCACCAAGAAGTAACCACAAGCCCGTAGTCCCGGGGCGCGGCGCCCGCGCCCCGGGGTGACGGCAGTGGCTGGGGGGCCCTTTCCGCACGCATCGCCCAGCGGTGCGCGGGGAAAGGGCCCGTCGGCTGCCGCTGTGATTGACATGGAGGCACGATGGGGCGCTACGTCGCACGACGACTGCTCCAGATGATCCCGGTATTCATCGGGACAACCCTGCTGATCTTCCTCATGGTCTATGCCCTGCCCGGTGACCCCGTGCGCGGGCTCTTCGGCGACAAGGCGGGCAGTCCGCAGGTCATCGCGTCGCTGAGACATGAGTACGGCCTGGACCAGCCGATCCTGGTGCAGTACTTCGACTACATGAAGGGCATGATTCTGCACGCCGACTTCGGCACGCAGATCGCGAGTGGCCGTCCCGTCACCGATGTGCTCGGCGACGCCTTCCCGGTGACCCTCCGCCTCGCCTCGCTGGCCTTCGCCATCGAGGTCGTCCTGGGCATCACCCTCGGTGTCGTGGCGGGCCTGCGGGCCGGCCGGGCGACGGACAACGTCGTCCTCGTCATCACGCTGCTCTTCATCTCGGTGCCCGTCTTCGTCCTCGGCTTCATCCTGAAGCTGGTCTTCGCCGAGCAGTTGCACTGGCTTGAACCCAACGTCAACGACTCGACGAACTACGGCCAGCTACTGATGCCCGCGATCGTCCTGGCCACCGCGTCACTCGCGTACGTGACCCGGCTCACCCGGACGTCGATCGCCGAGAACGTGCGCGCCGACTACATCCGCACCGCCGTCGCCAAGGGCCTGCCCCGGCGCCGCGTGGTGGGTGTCCACCTGATGCGGAACTCGCTGATCCCCGTCGTCACCTACCTGGGCACCGACCTGGGCGCCCTGATGGGCGGCGCGGTCGTCACCGAGGGTCTGTTCAACATCAAGGGCGTCGGCGGCACCATCTACGAGTCCATCGTGCGCCGCGAGGGGACCACCGTCGTGGGTCTGGTGACGGTCCTGGTCCTCGTCTACCTCGTCGCCAACCTTCTCGTGGACCTGCTGTACGCGGTCCTGGACCCGAGGATTCGCTATGCCTGACGTGACCAAGACCGTTCCCGAGGCCGCCGCCGAGGAGGCGGCGGTCGCGGCGGTGGGCGGACCGCTGCCGGAGACCAAACCGGAGAAGTCCCGCAGCCTGTGGGGCGACGCCTGGGCCGATCTGCGCCGCAGCTGGATCTTCATCGTCTCCAGCGTGCTGATCCTGATCCTGCTGCTCATCACCTTCTTCCCGGGCTGGTTCAGCAGCGCGGACCCGGTACTCGGCGACCTGTCCGAGCACTATCTGCAAAAGCCGCGCCTCGGGGACGTGGGCGCGGCCGACTGGCTGGGCTACGACCAGCAGGGCCGCAGCGTCTTCGCGCGGGTGATCTACGGCACCCGCGCCTCGGTGGCCGTCGGCTTCGGCACCACCATCGTCGTCACCCTGATCGGCGGCCTGGTCGGCATGATCGCGGGCTACTTCGGCGGGCTCGTGGACGCGATCCTGTCCCGGCTGACGGATGTGTTCTTCGGCATCCCCTTCCTGCTGGGCACGATGGTCGTGCTGAACTCCTTCACCGACCGCACCCCCTGGGTCGTCATCGGCGCGCTGGGCTTCTTCGGCTGGACCCAGATCGCCCGCGTGATGCGCGGCGCGGTCATCACCACCAAGCAGGCCGACTACGTCCAGGCGGCCAAGGCGCTGGGCGCGAGCACGCCCCGGATCCTGTTCCGGCACATCCTGCCGAACACCCTGGCCCCGGTGATCGTGGTCGCGACCATCTCGCTCGGTGTCTACATCGGCGCCGAGGCCACGCTGTCCTTCCTGGGCCTGGGTCTCAACGGCGTATCGTGGGGCAACGACATCTCCGACGGCGGTGCCCAGATCCGCGTCGCCCAGTGGATCATGCTCTACCCGTCGATCATGCTCAGCATCACGGTGCTGGCGTTCATCATGCTCGGTGAGGCCGTACGCAACGCCCTCGACCCGAAGATGCGCTGAGGGAGGCGTACGTGACCACCATCGAAGAAGTCGTTCCCGTGCCGTCGTCCCGCGACGACGGCGCGGACGGCGGTCCGCTGCTCGAAGTGCGTGACCTGCACGTCGAGTTCCACACCCGTGAGGGCGTCGTCCGGGCCGTCAACGGCGTCAACTACAGCGTGGACGCCGGCGAGACGCTGGCCGTGCTCGGCGAGTCCGGCTCCGGCAAGTCCGTCACCGCGCAGGCCATCATGGGCATCCTCGACATGCCGCCGGCGAAGATCCCGCAGGGCGAGATCCTCTTCCGCGGCCACGACATGCTGAAGATGAGCGCCGAGGAGCGCCGCACCCTCCGCGGCAGCCGGATCGCGATGATCTTCCAGGACGCGCTCAGCTCGCTCAACCCGGTGCTGAGCGTCGGCTACCAGCTCGGCGAGATGTTCCGGGTCCACCAGGGCCTGTCCAAGAAGGACGCCAAGGCCAAGGCCATCGAGCTGATGGACCGGGTCAAGATCCCGGCCGCGGCGGCCCGCGTCAACGACTACCCGCACCAGTTCTCGGGCGGTATGCGCCAGCGCATCATGATCGCCATGGCGCTGGCGCTCGAACCGGACCTGATCATCGCCGACGAGCCGACCACGGCCCTCGATGTGACGGTCCAGGCCCAGGTGATGGACCTGCTCGCGGAACTCCAGCGCGAGTACAACATGGGCCTGATCCTCATCACCCACGACCTGGGCGTCGTCGCCGACGTCGCCGACAAGATCGCGGTGATGTACGCGGGCCGGATCGTGGAGCGGGCCCCGGTCCACGAGCTGTACAAGCGTCCCGCGCATCCCTACACCCGGGGCCTGCTGGACTCGATCCCGCGCCTGGACCAGAAGGGCCAGGAGCTGTACGCGATCAAGGGCCTGCCGCCCAACCTGCTGCGCGTCCCGACCGGTTGCGCCTTCAACCCGCGCTGCCCCAAGGCCCAGGACGTGTGCCGCACCGAGGTACCGGAGCTGCTGCCGGTCGCCGAGCAGGACGGCACCGAACTGGTGGGCCGTGCCTCGGCATGCCACTTCTGGAAGGAGACGATCCATGGCTGAGCTCAGCAAGAACGACGAGCCGCAGGACGCCACGCCGAACGTCTCCGAGGTGGACGTCGTCGAGGCCCGCAGCGAGGACGAGGCGGTCACCGCCATCGAGGCGCCCGTCGAGCGCGGCGAGCCGATCCTCCAGGTACGCGACCTGGTGAAGCACTTCCCGCTCACCCAGGGCATTCTGTTCAAGCGTCAGATCGGTGCGGTCAAGGCCGTCGACGGCGTCTCCTTCGACCTGCACCAGGGCGAGACCCTGGGCATCGTCGGCGAGTCCGGCTGCGGCAAGTCGACCGTCGCCAAGCTCCTGATGAACCTGGAGCGGGCGACGGCCGGCGAGATCTTCTACAAGGGCCAGGACATCACCAAGCTGTCCGGGCGCGCCCTGAAGGCCGTGCGCCGCAACATCCAGATGGTCTTCCAGGACCCGTACACGTCGCTCAACCCGCGGATGACGGTCGGCGACATCATCGGCGAGCCCTTCGACATCCACCCCGAGGCGGCCCCCAAGGGCGACCGGCGCCGCAAGGTGCAGGAACTCCTGGACGTCGTCGGCCTCAACCCGGAGTACATCAACCGGTACCCGCACCAGTTCTCCGGCGGCCAGCGTCAGCGCATCGGCATCGCCCGCGGCCTCGCGCTCAACCCGGAGATCATCATCTGCGACGAGCCGGTGTCGGCCCTGGACGTGTCCGTCCAGGCACAGGTCATCAACCTGATGGAGCGCCTGCAGGACGAGTTCAACCTGTCCTACATCTTCATCGCGCACGACCTGTCGATCGTCCGGCACATCTCCGACCGCGTCGGGGTGATGTACCTCGGCAGGATCGCCGAGATCGGCACCGACGAGCAGATCTACGACCACCCGACGCACCCGTACACCCAGGCGCTGCTGTCGGCGGTCCCGGTGCCGGACCCGGATGCCCGCGAGAACCGCGAGCGGATCATCCTCACCGGTGACGTGCCGTCCCCGGCCAACCCGCCGTCGGGCTGCCGCTTCCGCACCCGCTGCTGGAAGGCCCAGGACAAGTGCTCCCAGGAGGTCCCGCTGCTGGCGGTCCCCGAGCGCTTCAAGACCTCGGACGCTCCGGCGGCCCACGAGTCGGCCTGCCACTTCGCCGAGGAGAAGGACATAGTCCACGCGGCCTGACCCCACCCGCCCCACCCCGATTCCCGGCACCTCCTTCAGGCGCCGGGATTCGGCGTCTCACGGGCCACACCTTGCGGCACGAGCCTCCGGCGGGAAGGAGCGCGTGCAGGCTCAGACGGCCGCGCGCCAAGCGACGGACGACTTGCAGCGCGCCGCCGCGGTGGCCGGGGTGTGTCTTGGTGTCGGGTGGTCGGCTGTGAGGGGGCCGATGTCGGGAAACGGACCATGCGCGGCTCCAGCCGCTGTGCGTCGGCAGGCGAGTGCCTGGCCTTGCGGTGGTGGCCCGGTCGCAGGCGGCCTCGGGCGCGCCGCCGCGGTCCCGCACCCCGGGGGCCTCGCCGCGGCGGCCATGTCTCATGGGTCGCCGTCCGGTGCCACGGCGCCGGACGGGTCATGGCCGGCCGGCGGGTGGTCCGGGTGCTCGCGGTCGGTGGCGTAGGTGCTCAGCCGCCTGCCGTCGGCCTACAGCCACCGGCCCTGGCCTGGGCTGTGTCTTGGTGTCGGGTGGCCGGCTGTGAGGGGGCCGATGTCGGGGTCCGGACCATGCGTGGCGGTGGGTGGGGTTCAGGTGGTTACGCGGGTGTGGGCCCAGTGGCAGGCGGCCTGGGGGGTGGCGCTGCCGTCCAGTACGCCGGGATCCTCGGTGCGGCAGCGGTCGGCGATGCCCGCCCGCTCGGCCTCGCCGTTCGCCAGGACCGGGCAGCGGGCCCGGAAGCGGCAGCCGGACGGGATACGGGAGGGGTCCGGGGGTTCACCGGCGAGCACGACCGGTTCGCCCGGCGCCTCCGGCAGCACCGACAACAGGGCCTGGGTGTACGGGTGTCGGGGCGCGGTCAGCACCTCCTCGACCGGTCCCGTCTCCACGATCCGGCCCAGGTACATCACCGCGACCCGGTCGGCGATGTTCCAGGCCAGGCCGAGGTCATGGGTCACGACCAGGGCGGCGAGCCCGAGTTCGGTGCGCAGCCGCAGCAGCAGGGCCAGGATCTCACCGCGCACGGAGGCGTCCAGCGAGGCCACCGGCTCGTCGGCGACGAGGAGTTCGGGTTCCAGGACGAGCGCGCCCGCGATCACCACCCGTTGCCGCTGGCCGCCGGACAACTCGTGCGGGTAGCGCAGGAAGAACCGCTCCGGCGGCCGCAGCCCCGCCCGGGAGAGGGCGTCGGTGACCGCCGTCCGTTCGTCCCCCGCATGCCCGTGGATGCGCAGCCCCTCGGCCACCGCGTCGTACACCGTGTGCCGTGGGTTGAGCGATCCGCTGGGGTCCTGGAGCACCAGCTGGACCCGGCGCCGGTAGGCCCGCAGGGCCCGCGAGGAGTACGTCAGCGGCTTCCCGTCGAAGCGCACGCTTCCGGAGGCGGGCCGTTCCAGACCGAGCAGGGAGCGTGCCAGCGTCGTCTTGCCGCAGCCCGACTCGCCGACCAGGGCCACGATCTCACCGGGCCGGATGTCCAGTTCGACGCCGTCCACGGCGCGTGCCGCGGCGGCACCGTGTCGTCCGGGGAACGTCACATGCAGCCCCTGGGCGCTGAGCAGGGGAGACGCTGGTGTCGTCATGCGGTGCTCCTGGTGTCCTCTGCCCCGGCGGCCGGCCCCGGGACGGCCGCCGGGACGTGTACGCACGCGGCCCGCCGTCCCCCGGTCATCTCGCGCAGTACCTGGTCCTCGGCGGCGCAGACGTCCAGGGCGACCGGGCAGCGCGGATGGAACGCGCAACCGGAGGGCAGCGCGAACGGATCGGGCGGGTCGCCGGGCAGCCCCTGCGGGGCGAACCGGGAGGCCGGATCGCCGATGTGCGGGAACGCCGTCGACAGCGCCCTGCCGTACGGGTGCCGGGCGTCCTCGTGGACGGTGCGCGCCGGGCCCTCCTCGACCACCCGGCCCGCGTACATCACCGCCAGCCGGTCGCAGGTGTCGGCGAGCACCGCCAGATCGTGGCTGATCATGATCAGCCCCAGGTCCTGTTCGGCGACGAGCTGTTCGATCAGCCGCAGGATCTGCGCCTGGATCATCACGTCCAGGGCCGTGGTCGGCTCGTCGGCGATTACCAGCCGCGGGTCGCAGGCGAGCGCCATGGCGATCATGACACGCTGCCGCTGGCCGCCGGAGAGTTCGTGCGGGTACGCCGTCGCCCGTGCCGTGGGCAGGCCGACCTGTTCCAGGAGTTCGCCGGTCCGCCTCCGCGCCGCCGCCGCGGTCGCCCTGCCGTGCAGCAGGATCGGCTCGGCGATCTGGTCGCCGACCCGGTGCACGGGGTTGAGCGAGTGCATGGCGCCCTGGAAGACGATCGACGCGCCCGCCCAGCGCACCGCCCGCACCCGCCCCCAGCGCATCGCGAGGACGTCCTCGCCGTCGAGCAGGATCTCCCCGCTCACCCGGGCGTCGGCGGGCAGCAGTCGCAGCAGGGCGAGCGCAAGCGTGGACTTGCCGCAGCCCGACTCGCCGGCGATCCCGAGTTTCTGTCCCGCCGCCACGGAGAGGTCCACGCCGCGTACGGCGGCGGCCCCGCCGGCGTACGTCACCGTCAGGTTCCGGACTTCGAGGAGCGTCAACGGGCCACCCCCAGCCTGGGATTGAGCACGGACTCCACTGCGCGGCCGCACAGCGTGAACGCCAGCGCGACCAGGGCGATCGCGATGCCGGGCGGCACCAGGTACCACCAGTCGCCGGCGCTGACCGCGCCCGCCTCACGCGCGTCCTGGAGCAGTCCGCCCCACGAGACGACCGTCGGATCGCCGAGACCGAGGAACGCGAGGGTCGCCTCGGCGAGGATGGAGGAGGAGACCATCAGCGTGGTCTGCGCCAGTACGAGCGGCATGACGTTGGGCAGCACATGCCGGGTCATGACGTGCCAGTGGCCGCCGCCGAGCGCCCTGGCCCGTTCGATGTACGGACGGGACTCCACCGCCAGCGTCTGCGCCCGCACCAGCCGGGCGGTGGTCGGCCAGGAGGTGACACCGATGGCGAGGACGACCGTGCCCAGGGAGCGGGACATGACGGTGGCCAGCGCGATCGCGAGCACCAGCGTCGGCATCACCAGGAACCAGTCCGTGATCCGCATCAGCACGGTCCCGTACGCGCCCCGGAAGTGTCCGGCGCAGATCCCGACCACCGCGCCGATCGCCACCGACAGCACGGCGGCGAGCAGTCCGACCAGCAGGGAGACCCGCGAGCCCCAGATCACGAGGCCGAGCAGATCGCGTCCGAACCGGTCCGTGCCGAGCGGGAACCGCCCGCTCGGCGCCTCCAGGGGACTGCCGGGCGCGTCGGTCACGTCGGAGACGTCGGAGCCGACCGTCAGCGGTGCGGTCAGGGCCGCGAGCGCGAACAGGACGAGCGCGGCGAGGCCCAGCAGTCCGGCGCGATGGGCGCGGTACTGCTGCCAGAAGCGTGCGGCGGAGCGGCGGCGGCGCTGCCGGGCCAGGGCCCGCGGGCCGGGCTGTGCCGCCTCGGTGCTCATCGGCCCACCCGCGGATCGAGCAGCGGATAGAGCAGATCGGCCAATGTGTTCATGACGATCACCGCCGAGGCGAAGAAGAGGAACAGGCCCTGCACCAGGGGCAGGTCGGGCACGCTCAGTGCCTGGTAGAAGAGCCCGCCGAGGCCGGGCCAGGAGAACACCGTCTCGACCAGGATCACGCCGGCGACGGTCCGGCCGAGGTTGACGAAGACGAGGGTGACGGTGGGCAGCAGCGCGTTCGGCACGGCGTGCCGACGCCGTACCAGGTCGTCCCGCAGGCCCTTGGCGCGCGCGGTCGTCAGATAGTCGCTTCCCATCTCGTCGAGCAGCGCCGAGCGGGTGACCAGCAGGGTCTGCCCGTACTCGACGGCGACCAGGGTGAGCACCGGCAGGACGAGGTGGTGGGCGACGTCGAGGACGTAGGCGAAGCCCTCTTCGCCGCCCGACTCCATGCCGCCGGTCGGGAACAGTCCGGGCACGGGGCCGAGGCCCACCGAGAACACGATGATGAGCAGCAGACCGAGCCAGAACTGCGGGACGGAGTACAGGGTCAGCGCCAGGCCGGTGTTCAGCCGGTCGCCGAGGCGGCCGTGCCGCCACGCCGAGCGGGTGCCGAGGTACATGCCGAGCGCGGTGTACAGCACGAACGCGGTGCCGGTCAGCAGCAGGGTGTTCGGCAGGGCTTCGGTGATCTTGTCGATGACCGGGGCGCGGAACTGGTACGACGTGCCCAGATCGCCGGTGAGCGCCTTGCCGCAGTAGTCCGTGAACTGTTCCCACAGCGGCAGGTCCAGCCCGAACTCACGCCGGTACTGGGCCAGTTGTTCGGCGGAGACGGGCCGGCCGCCGGTCAGGGTCTTGACTGGGTCGCCGGGGATCAGCCGGAACAGGAAGAAGCCGGTGACGAGGACGGCGAGCAGGGAGACGACGGCGCCGCCCACCTTTGCGGCCCCGTAGCGCAGGTATCCGGTCCAGGAGCGGGACCGCGGCCCCCGGGCCGCCGGCCCGGTGGGAACCGGACCGGCGGCCTCGGCCGGCGTCGACACGGTGTCAGCGGCCATGGCGGGCCGCCCGCTGTGTGGGTGCGAGGGTCGGGTGCATCGGCTATTCGCGGTCGTCGGCGGTGGCGCGGCGGCGGCTCGCGAGGAAGAGCCCGGCGCCGGCGAGGACCACGACGCCCGCGACGACGCCGATGACAATGCCGGTGGAACCGCCGCCGCCGGACGAGCGGGAGTCTTCGGCCGGGACCGCCGACCACCAGCTCCAGTAGCCGTCCTGGCCGTAGATGTTGCCGGCGGCCTTGGGCATCGTCGTGATCGACTTGATCTGGTCGGTGCGGTAGGCCTCGACAGCGTTCGGGTACGCCATGACGTTCATGTACCCCAGGTCGTACAGCCTCGACTCGGCCTGTTTGACGAGTGTGGCCCGCTTGGCGGAGTCGTACTCGGCCAGCTGCCGCGCGTACAGGTCGTCGTACGTCTTGTCGCAGATGAAGTTGTCGGTGGCCCCGGTGTCCTTCGGCGCGGCGGGCAGGGCCGCGCAGGTGTGGATGGACAGGACGAAGTCCGGGTCGGGGTTGACGGACCAGCCGTCGAAGGCGAGGTCGTACGTGCCGGCGAGCCAGGGGTCGGTGACGTTGTCGAGGCAGTCGAGCCGCATGCCGATGCCCAGCTCGCCCCACCACTCCTTGAGGTACTGGCCGACCGCCTTGTCGTTCGGGTCGGTGGCGTGGCACAGGACGCGGTAGTTCAGCGGCTTGCCGTCCTTGCCGACCCGCTTGCCGTCGCTGTTCTTCCGGTAGCCGGCCCGGTCGAGGAGCTGGGCGGCCTTCGCGGGGTCGTGGGCCAGCTCCTGGCTCGGGGACGGTTTCCAGAAGTAGCCGGCGAAGCGGGGCGGGATGTAGCCCTGGCCCTCGACCGCGTGTCCCTGGAAGACCTTGTCGACGAGGGCCTTGCGGTCGACCGCCATGAACAGGGCGTTGCGCACCCGCTGGTCGAGCAGGGAGGGATCGCCGTCACCGAACTTCTCGTCGTTTTTTGCCCTGGCGCCGGGGTTGGTGGCGAGGGCGTAGAAGCGGCGGCCGGGGGCGTCGTTGACGCGGACGTTCTTCTCACCCTTGAGGGAGGCGGCCTGGGCGGGCGTCAGAGAGGGTGAGCCGGCGACGAAGGAGACCTCGCCCTTGCGCAGCGCGGCCACCGCCGCGTCCTGGTCCTTGTAGTACTTGAAGACCAGCTCGTCGAACTTCGGCGCCCCGCGCCAGAACGTCTTGTTGGCCTTCAGCCGTACATAGCTGTCGGGCCGGTAGTCGGTGAGCACGAACGGTCCGTCGCCGACGACGGGGAAGGTCTTGTCGTTGGTGAACTTCGAGAAGTCGGTGACCTTCTCCCAGACGTGCTGGGGCACGATCGGCACGTCCAGCGCGGTCATCGTGGCCTGGGGCTTCTTCAGCTCGATGACCAGCTTGGTGGGGCTCGGGGCCGTCACCTTGCGGAAGTTGGTGACGAAGCTGCCGTTCGCGGTGGCGGCCGCCTCGTCGGTCATCAGCTTGTTGAACGTCCAGGCCGCGTCCTGCGCGGTCACCTGCTGTCCGTCCGACCACTTGGCGTCGGAGCGGATCGTGTAGGTCCAGGTGAGCTTGTCGGCGGACGGCGCCCAGCTGGTGGCCAGGCCGGGGACCGGGTGGGCGTCGGCGGGGTCGTAGTCGGTCAGATACTCGTACGTCAGCCGCAGGATGCTCGTGCTGACCAGCCGTACCGCCAGGAAGGGGCTGAGCGAGTCGACGCTCTGCGCGACGGCGACGGTGAGGACCTTGTCGGCCGGGGCGGCCTCCGCCCGCCGGGGCGCCGGGTCGAGCGGGGTGGCGAGGCCCGCGGTGAGCGTCACGGCGAGGGCGCCGGCGGCGGCGACGAGCCGGGCCGTACGGGATCGCGGGCTTCTCGGTTGTGAACGCCTTCTGCCGTACCGGTCTTGCGTGCTCATGAATCGTGACCTCGCGTCATCGCTCGCACAGGAACAGCCTGTTCGGACTTCAACCGGATGTGGTCTGGTGGCGCCGGGCGGGTGATGAGTGTGTCTATCAGCGGCGGTCTGCGCGCGTCAACGGCCCGTGTCCAGCGCCTTTGGCCTGCGGAAACGACGAGTTGATGTTCGATGAAGCAAACATTGGTGTAGACCGGTGACGGGGACCTGGTGGCACGCTGGCGCCGGTGCGGCCGCGTTCAGCGCGAGGGCGCCGCGACCGTGATGATCTCGGCGCTGTCCTGCGTCAACGGCCCGCGCGCCCAGTCCCCGTACTGCTCCACCACGCCAAGTCCCGCCCGGCCGAGGAACCGTGTCAGCGCGTCGGGGCCGAGGAAGCGCAGGGTGGAGCGGCTGACCCGCGGCCGGTCCCAGCCCTCCTTGTCGAACGTCTCCTTGAGCGCCACGCGGTCGCCGAGGAGCGGCCCGTCGACCTCGTGCCACACCCGTACGACCCGGCCGTCCGCATCGTCGACGAAGCGTATGCGCTCCGGGTTCCACCCGGTCCAGGCGTGGGCCGCCGGATGCCGGGTCTCGAACACGAACCGGCCGCCGGGTGACAGGGCGGCCCTGACGGCGCGCAGCGCCAGCCGCAACTCCTCGTCGTCCACGAGTGTCTGGAAGGCGTGCCCGGTCATCACGACCAGGTCGAACCCGCCGTCCCACAGCCGGGTCCGCAGGTCGCCGAGCACCCAGTCGACGCCGGGCTCGCGCCGGCGCGCCTGCACGAGCATCGCGGCGGCCGGGTCCAGTCCCATGAGCCGGCCGTCGTGTCCGGCCCGCCTGGTCCGCGCCAGCAACCGGCCCGTACCGCATCCCACATCGAGCACCGAGCGGGCGGACATCACCAGGTCCAGATAGAAGTCGTCGCCCGGACCCCATGGATTGAGGGTGTCGTACAGCGAGGCGAGCGAAAGATCCTTGAACGAGCGATCGACCACCGCGGCAGTGTGTCACACGCCGATGAACCGAACGGTAGGCGTCACCCCTCGTACGGGTGGACTGTTGCGCCGACGAGTGTCCCTCATGCCTTTTATGCATCTCTTGCGGTGATATGAGCGGGTGATCGATCGATGCTCAGGGGTGGGCGTCACGGTGCGTACCCGCGTGGTCCAGAGGAGGCCCTCCATGCGCAGAGCCAGACACCTCACGCGGGTCGCTCTGCCGGCCGCGGTGGTGCTCGCGGCAGCCGCCTGCGGCGGGAGCGGCACCGACGCGCAGCGCGGCTCGGTGTTCAGCGCATCCTGGGGCGATCCGCAGAACCCGCTGGAGCCGGCGAACACCAACGAGGTCCAGGGCGGCAAGGTGCTCGACCTGATCTTCCGGGGCCTGAAGCGCTACGACCCGAAGACCGGCCGCGCCATGGACATGCTGGCCCAGAAGATCGACACCACGGACTCGCGGAACTTCCGGATCACGCTCAGGGACGGCTGGACCTTCTCCAACGGCGAGAAGGTGACCGCCAGGTCCTTCGTCGACGCCTGGAACTACGGCGCGAGCCTGAGGAACAACCAGAAGAACGCCTACTTCTTCGGCTACATCGACGGCTACGACAAGGTCCACCCGGACACCGGGGCCCAGAGCGCCGACACGCTCTCCGGACTGAGGGTCGTCGACGACCGCACCTTCACGGTCCGGCTCAACCAGCAGTTCTCCGGCTTCCCGGACACCCTCGGCTACGCGGCCTTCGCCCCGCTGCCCCGGGCGTTCTTCACCGACCACGCGGCCTGGCTGGCCAAACCCGTGGGCAACGGGCCCTACCGGATCGACTCCTACACCAGGGGCTTCCAGCTGGCCCTGAAGAAGTGGGACGCCTACCCCGGCGCCGACAAGGCCCGCAACGACGGCGTGAACCTCACGGTCTACACGGACAACAACACCGCCTACACCGACCTGTTGGCCGGCAATCTCGACCTCGTCGACGACGTACCGGCCGCGCAGCTCAAGAACGTCAGGAGCGACCTCGAAGGCCGCTACATCAACAGCCCCGCCGGCATCATCCAGACCCTCGCCTTCCCGTACTACGACAAGAACTGGAGCAGGCCCGGCGCGGAGAAGGTCCGCACCGGCCTGTCCATGGCGATCAACCGCAAGCAGATCACCGAGACCATCTTCCGGAACACCCGCACCCCGGCCACCGACTGGACCTCGCCCGTGCTCGGCACCGAGGGCGGACACCAGGCCGGCCTGTGCGGCAGGGCCTGCGACCACGACCCCGCCCAGGCCAGGAAACTGGTCCAGGAGGGCGGCGGCATCCCCGGCGGCCAGGTCACGATCACCTACAACGCGGACACCGGTTCGCACCGGGAGTGGGTGGACGCCGTCTGCAACTCCATCAACAACGCGCTCGGCAACGACAGGGCCTGCATCGGCCGCCCGGTCGGCACCTTCGCCGACTTCCGCAACCAGATCGGCCGGCACCGGATGACGGGCCCGTTCCGGTCCGGCTGGCAGATGGACTACCCGCTCATCCAGAACTTCCTCCAGCCGCTCTACTACACGGGCGCCTCCTCCAACGACGGCAAGTGGTCCGACAAGGACTTCGACCGGCTCGTCGACAGGGCCAACGCCGAGACCGACACCCGCAGATCGGTCGCCACCTTCCAGCAGGCCGAGCGGGTCGTCCGGGACAACATGGCCGCCATCCCGCTCTGGTACCAGAACGGCAGCGCGGGCTACTCGCGGCGGCTGTCCGACGTGGCGCTCAACCCCTTCAGCGTCCCCGTCTACAACGAGATCAAGGTCGGCTGAGCCGTCATGGGGCGCTATGTCGTGCGGCGGCTGCTCCAGATGATCCCGGTGTTCGTCGGGGCCACGCTGCTGATCTTCCTGATGGTGAACGTGATGGGCGACCCCGTCGCCGGCCTGTGCGGCGAGCGGCAGTGCGACCCGGCGACGGCCGCCCAGCTGAAACGGGACCTCGGCCTCGACCGGCCGGTGTGGCAGCAGTACCTGGCCTACATGGGGAAGGTCTTCACCGGGGACTTCGGCACCGCGTTCAACGGCCAGCCGGTCACCGAGCTGATGTCGACGGCCTTCCCCGTCACCGTCCGGCTCACGGTCGTGGCGATCCTCTTCGAGATCGTCGTCGGCGTCGCGCTGGGCGTGCTGACCGGACTGCGCCGCGGACGGCCCGGCGACACGGGCGTGCTGCTGGCCACCCTGGTCGTCATCTCCGTACCGACCTTCGTCACCGGTCTGCTGCTCCAGTTGCTGCTCGGGGTCGAGTGGGGCTGGATCAGACCGTCGGTCCCGCCGGAGGCCGCCTTCGGCGAGCTGATCGTGCCGGGACTCGTCCTGGCCTCCGTCTCGCTCGCCTACGTCACCCGGCTGACCCGTACCTCCCTCGCGGAGAACCGGCGCGCCGACTATGTGCGCACGGCCGTCGCCAAGGGACTGCCCCGGCGCCGGGTGATCACCCGGCACCTGCTGCGCAACTCCCTGATCCCCGTGGTCACCTTCATCGGCGCCGACATCGGCGCCCTGATGGGCGGCGCGATCGTCACCGAGCGGATCTTCAACATCCACGGCGTCGGCTACCAGCTCTACCAGGGGATCGTGCGGCAGAACACACAGACCGTGGTCGGCTTCGTCACCGTCCTCGTGCTGGTCTTCCTGATCGCCAATCTGCTCGTCGACCTGCTGTACGCCGTACTCGACCCGAGGATCCGCTATGCCTGAGCGGCACGAGCCCGAGGGCGCCATCTCCGCCGCCGGCATGGGCGGCGCGATGGACCTCGCGGCCAGCGAGGCGGCCACCCTGGAGCGGACGCCCGGCGGGCCCGAGGGCACCGGCCCCCGGGGCAGGCCGCGCAGCCTGTGGTCCGACGCCTGGCACGACCTGTGCCGCGACCCGGTCTTCGTCGGTTCCGGCCTGGTGATCCTCTTCCTCGTGCTGATCTCCCTGTGGCCCTCGCTGATCGCCTCCGGCAACCCCCTCGCCTGCGACCTCTCCAAGGCCCAGGAGGGGCCCATGTCCGGCCACCCCTTCGGCTACGACGGCCAGGGCTGCGACGTCTACACGCGGACCGTGTACGGCGCCCGGGCGTCCGTCACGGTCGGCGTCTGCGCCACGCTGGGGGTGGCCGTCCTCGGCTCGGTCCTCGGCGGTCTGGCCGGCTTCTTCGGGGGGATGTGGGACGGGGTGCTGTCCCGCCTCACCGACGTGTTCTTCGCGATCCCGGTCGTGCTCGGCGGTCTGGTGCTGCTCTCCGTGGTGACCAGCAACACGGTCTGGCCGGTCGTCGGGTTCATGGTGCTGCTGGGCTGGCCGCAGATCTCCCGCATCGCCCGCGGCTCGGTGATCACCGCCCGGCAGAACGACTACGTACAGGCCGCCCGGGCGCTCGGCGCCTCCCCCGCCCGCATCCTGCTGCGGCACATCGCACCCAACGCGGTCGCGCCGGTGATCGTGGTGGCGACCATCGCGCTCGGCACCTACATCGCGCTGGAGGCGACCCTGTCGTACCTCGGCGTCGGACTGAAACCGCCCAGCGTGTCCTGGGGGATCGACATCTCTGCCGCCTCCCTGTACATCCGCAACGCCCCGCACGCGCTGCTGTGGCCCTCCGGCGCCCTGGCGATCACCGTCCTGGCGTTCATCATGCTCGGCGACGCGGTGCGCGACGCCCTCGACCCGAAGCTGAGGTGAGCCGCGTGCTGCTCGAAGTGCGCGACCTGCACGTGGAGTTCACGACGCGGGACGGCGTCGCCCGAGCCGTCAACGGCGTCACCTGCCGGGTGGCCGCAGGGGAGACTTTGGCCGTGCTGGGCGAGTCGGGCTCCGGCAAGTCGGTGACGGCGCAGGCCGTGATGGGCATCCTGGACATGCCGCCCGGCCGGATCACCGGCGGGGAGATCCTCTTCCAGGGCCGCGACCTGCTGCAACTGAAGGAGGACGGGCGGCGCAGGATCCGCGGCGCCGAACTGGCCATGATCTTCCAGGACGCGCTGTCCGCCCTCAACCCCGTGCTCAGCGTGGGCGACCAGCTCGGCGAGATGTTCGTGGTGCACCGCGGCATGTCCAAGAGGGACGCCCGGGCCAGGGCGGTCGAGCTGATGGACCGGGTGCGCATCCCGGGCGCGGCGCAGCGGGTGCGCGACTATCCGCACCAGTTCTCCGGCGGCATGCGCCAGCGCATCATGATCGCCATGGCGCTGGCCCTGGAACCGGCCCTGGTGATCGCCGACGAGCCCACCACCGCGCTCGACGTCACGGTCCAGGCCCAGGTCATGGACCTGCTCGCCGAGTTGCAGCGCGAGTACACCATGGGGCTCGTCCTGATCACCCACGACCTGGGCGTGGTCGCGGACGTCGCCGACCGGATCGCCGTGATGTACGCGGGCCGGATCGTCGAGTCGGCTCCGGTGCACGACCTCTACAAGGCCCCCGCCCACCCCTACACCCGGGGGCTGCTGGACTCCATCCCGCGCCTGGTCCGCAAGGGCCGGGAGCTGTACGCGATCAAGGGCCTGCCGCCGAACCTCATGCACATCCCGCCCGGCTGCGCCTTCCATCCACGCTGTCCGATGGCGCGGGACGTGTGCCGCACGGACGAACCCCCGCTGTACACCGTGGACGAGAACCGCGGGAGTGCCTGTCACTTCTGGCGGGAGTGCCTGGATGGCTGAGCCGATCCTGGCGGTCAGCGGGCTGGTCAAGCACTACCCGCTCACCCGCGGCATCCTCTTCAGGAAGCAGGTCGGCGCGGTGAAGGCGGTCGACGGCGTCGACTTCACGCTGGCCAGGGGCGAAACCCTCGGCCTGGTCGGCGAGTCGGGCTGCGGCAAGTCGACGGTCGCGCGGCTGCTGTGCAGCCTCGAACGGCCGACGGCCGGTTCGATCCGGTTCAAGGGCGAGGAGATCACCAGGCTCTCCGGGCGCGCCCTGAAGGCCGTACGGCGCAACATCCAGATGGTCTTCCAGGACCCGTACACCTCCCTCAACCCGCGGATGACGGTGGGCGACATCATCGGGGAGCCGTTCGAGATCCACCCGGAGGCGGCCCCGAAGGGCGATCGGCGCAGGCGGGTCCGGGAGCTGCTGGACGTCGTCGGACTCGACCCGGAGTACGCCAACCGCTATCCGCACCAGTTCTCCGGGGGCCAGCGCCAGCGCATCGGCATCGCCCGCGGGCTGGCGCTGCGTCCCGAGATCATCGTCGCCGACGAGCCGGTGTCGGCGCTGGACGTGTCGGTGCAGGCACAGGTGATCAACCTGATGGAGCGGCTTCAGGCGGAGTTCGACCTCAGCTACGTCTTCATCGCGCACGACCTGTCGATCGTGCGGCACATCGCGGACCGGGTCGGGGTGATGTACCTCGGGCGGATCGTGGAGAGCGGCACCGACACGGAGATCTACGACCACCCGACACACCCCTACACCCAGGCGCTGCTCTCCGCGGTGCCCGTGCCCGACCCGGAGGCCCGTGCGCACCGTGAGCGGATCATCCTGACGGGCGATGTGCCCTCGCCGACGGACATCCCCTCCGGCTGCCGGTTCCGCACCCGCTGCTGGAAGGCGCAGGAGCGGTGCGCGCGGGAGGTGCCGGCCCTCGCGGTCCCGGAGGCGTTCCGGCACACCTCCGGTCCCGCGGCCCATGACTCGGCCTGCCACTTCGCGGAGGAGAAGCAGGTGGTGCCGGTCGAGAAGCACGGCAACGGGCCGGGATGACATGGCGCACCCCGGCCCGTTTACGGCACCCGCACGGCCGTACGCTGTTCAGCGTCCCGCGTCCGTATATCGGTACCGCTTCCGTGAAGTTGCCTGTGTGTTACGGCGGTTCGCGGGTTTTTGCCCGCTATGCCAGGGAGTGCTTGAGGAAGTCCACCTGAAGCAGCAGCAGGTTCTCGGCGACCTGCTCCTGCGGGGTCATATGGGTGACGCCGGACAGCGGCAGCACCTCGTGCGGGCGGCCCGCGGCCAGCAGCGCGGAGGACAGCCGCAGCGCGTGCGCGACCACCACGTTGTCGTCGGCGAGCCCATGCACGATCATCAGCGGGCGATGCGGTTCGGCCGGTGCCGACAGGCCGTCGTCGGTGACGAGGGAACTGCGGGCGTACGCCTGCGCGTCGCGCTCCGGGTCGCCGAGGTAGCGCTCGGTGTAGTGGGTGTCGTACAGCCGCCAGTCGGTGACCGGGGCGCCCGCGATGCCCGCGTGGAAGACGTCCGGGCGGCGCAGCACGGCGAGGGCCGCCAGCCAGCCGCCGTAGGACCAGCCGCGGATCGCCACCCGGCTCAGGTCGAGCGGATGGGTCTTGGCGAGGTCCTGGAGCGCCTCGATCTGGTCGTCCAGGGCGACGGTGAAGTCGCCGTGCACCGCCTTCTCCCAGGCCGGCGAGCGGCCGGGGGTGCCGCGGCCGTCGGCGACGACCACCGCGAAGCCCTGGTCGGCGAACCACTGCGAGGTCAGATGTGCGTTGTGCGCGGCGACCACGCGCGGTCCGTGCGGCCCGCCATAGGGGTCGAGGAGCACGGGCAGGAGTGTGTCGGAGGGGTAGTCCCGCGGCATAAGCACGGCGCACGGAATTCGACGTGCGCCCCCCTGGGTGAGGGTCACGCGCGGGGACAAACCGGGGTCTTCGGCGTGCGACCGGACAGTCGCGGGCGGTTTTCCGTCACGCAGCACCTGGCACCGGGCGCCCGGCCGGTCGAGGGCGGCCGAGATCAGCACCGTCACACCACCGGCGCGCACCGCCGTGTGCACACCGGGCTCCTGCGACACCCGCTGCACGCCCAGCTCGTTCACCCGGTAGACATGCACCTCCCCGATCTCGGCCGATTCACCGATGCCGGCCTCCTCGCCGGCCGAGGCCGAGACCAGCACGTCGTCGGAGCCCACGTCGAGCACCGCACGGATGTGCAACTGTGCTCCCGTCAGCGGGCGTTCACCCACCGCGAGCACCCGCGCGCCCCCTTCGTCGGCGATCCGGACGAGCTGTCCGGACGGGCTCCAGCAGGGCACCCCGGGGAAAAGTTCAAGCCATGTTGGATCTTCATCCGCGTGCACCATCCGGGTCGCCCCCGACTCCGGTTCGACGGCCAGAAACAGCTGGCTGCGCTGGTCGCGCGGCTGCACGAGGAGCAGCGGCGCACCCGCCTCTGACCAGTGCACACGAGCCAGATACGGATAGCGCGCCCGGTCCCAGACCACCTCCGTGCGCGACCCGTCCAGACCGATCACGAACAGCCGTACGTCCGCGTTCGCCGTGCCCGCCGCCGGATAGGCGACGTGGTGTGGCTCACGCTCCGGCCGGGCGGGATCCGCGATCCACCACCGCTGCACCGGCGTGTCGTCCACCCGCGCCACGAGCAGCCGGTCCGCCTGCGGCGCCCACCAAAAGCCCCGCGCCCGCCCCATCTCCTCGGCCGCCACGAACTCGGCCAGCCCGTAGGCGACCCCGTCCGACTCCGGCTCCGCCAGCGCCCGGTCGTGCTCGCCCGCGGTGTCCACCACTCGCAGCGCGCCCCGCGCCACATAGGCGACATGCCGTCCGTCGGGGGCGGGACGGGGATCGATCACCGGCCCCGGCACCGGGAGTTCGCGCGCCGTGCCGGCCCGCAGCTCCGCCGTGAAAAGCCGCCCTGACAAGGCGAAAGAGGCCAACTCCACGGCCGTGTCGGTGGCGTAGCCGACGATGCCGGCACCGCCCTCACGGCTGCGCTCGCGGCGGGCCCGCTCCTCGGGCGACAGGTGTTCCACGGCACCGCCCAACAGGGCGCGCGGATCGGCCGCAAGGCGCTCTTGGCCGTCCTCCGTGTCGAGCACCCACAGGGAGTTGGCCCGGTCCGTACCGGATTCGGAACGCAGGAACGCGACACGCGATCCGTCGGGCGCCACGCTGAACGCGCGCGGCGCGCCGAGGGTGAACCGCTGGGTGCGGGCGTGCCGCCGGGGGAAGGAGTCAGGCTCGGTCGTCATGCCTTGACCATATTGGCCATGCGCCCCCTTGTGCGGCCGTGCGCCGACCGATGCGCGAGCACGGATAGTTATGATCACTACCGCTGAGTGGGTATGAACCTGCTGGCTTCTGCATGGATGTGCTGTTCTGCTCTACAACCGATCCACAACCCCCATAGTCCGAACCCCCGCGTCCCTGGGATCCTTGGAGGTGAGCCGCCGTGGCACTTTCGATTTCGGCGGTGGTGCTGCTGGCGATCGTCGTCTTCCTGCTGATCAAGAAGTCAGGGCTGAAGGGCGGCCATGCGGTCGTCTGCATCCTGCTCGGCTTCTATCTCGCCTCCTCCACCATCGCGCCCACGATCAGCGAGCTGACCACGAACGTCGCCAGCATGATCGGCGGCATCAAGTTCTGACCCGTGCCTCAGCGTGGACCGCCGGACGCTGACGCGACCGGCGGTCGGCCGTCACCTGTCCTGTTCCGCTGTTTCGTGGTCCCCGGCTCCGTAAGATAGGCGGATCTAGGGCCCAGCCTCTTCTGGCCATCTACGGATCGCAGGCGGTTCACGGTCTTCACCAATCCTCACGCCGCGTACGTCAGCGCGGGGCAGTTCGGTGAGGTACTGGCCGAGGAGTTCGTCACCCGTACGGGCACGCGCGTCCAGGGATCGACCCAGTTCGACCGTCTCAACGCGCTCACGCGGGCCGGTGTGCTCGTCGGTTGGAGCCGTGAGGCGTTCGACAAGCTGCGCCGGGGACGCAACGACGCCGCGCACAACCATCTCTTCGACACCACGAAGGCGCTCGAAGCGCTGGATCTGTGCTGGCGGCTGGGCGATCTCTTCGACCGGTCCATGGGCGGCAAACGGACCGTGGCTGCGTTCGTCTCGCCGACGCTCTCGGTCGAGGCGGCTTCCGTCGACCCCGAGGAGATCGCGGAACTCCAGGAGGCGCTGGAGGGCCATCGGCGCTCCCTGGCCGAGTCACGCATCAAGCTGTCCGAGGCGAGTAACCGCATTGAGGCGGAGCGGCGGGCCCGGGCCGAGGCGCTCATCGAGAGCGTGCGGAACTCGAAGTCGGCGTACGTCGCCGATGTCGCTCGTCGGCAAGCGCGGCCCGGAGCTGGAGAAGCACTACCGGAACATCCTCGAACACCTAGGCCAGCACCCCGACACCACCATCGGCACGATATTCGCCGACGCCCCGCGCCCTGATCGACGTCACCCGACCCGGCCCCGACGACACCATCACGGACCCCGCCGCGGCACTGGCGGCTTCCTCATCGCCGCGCAGTCCTGCATTCCCGACCATGCCGTGAACATGCTCCTCCACGGAATCGGCAGGAGCGACGGGCCCAGCCTCATCCATGTCGGCGACGCCCTCGCCGAGAAGTCAAGCGGCCGGCACGCCACCCTCGTCGTCGCCAACCCGCCCTTCGGCCGCAAGTCCGCGATCACCGTCATCGGCCAGGACGGCGAGGACGAGAAGGAGGACATCCAGTACGACCGTCACGACTTCACTGCCACGACCACCAACAAGCAGCTGAACTTGCTGCAACGCATCATGTCGCTCACGCCGGTCGGGGGCCGTGCCGCCGTCGTCCTCCCCGACAACGTCCTCTTCGAAGGCGGCGCCGGCGAGAAGGTGCCTGGTCGACGCGCTCGCCGATCGCTGGGGCGTCACCCATGGGCTGTGTCCGCGGAAGACCACTTGGGCCGAAGTGAGGGTCTTACCGTGATACGGGGGTACGCCTGACCCGCCCCACAGGGCCGAAACCCTGGCGCCGCTCCGACGGGGACACTGACGAGCACCGTAAGACACGACGCCGTGCCAGAGCGTCGCTGGGGGAGAGCCCATAGCCAGGGTGAGGAGGCCGAATTGCAGCTCACAAGCGTGGCCCGTCCCACTAGGCTCCTGCCCATGGCTGACGGCATGCGTATCGGCTTGGTCTCCTTCGGCGCGGCAGAGTTCGCCGCCCTACATGAAACGTGCGCCGTAGCGGGCCATGACCCGGTCGTCTACGCGTTCTCGCGTTCGATGCGCCCCCGCAAGCCCACGGACGAGGGTGCGGCACGCATCGCAGGCGAGATCACCGCAGCGCTGCCGAGGGGCGTCGACCTGCTGCTGCCGGGCAGTTCCGAAGGACTGGGTGCCTCGTTACGAGGTTACGGTCTTGACCTGCTCGTCTGCTATGGATTCTCGTGGCGGCTGCCACGATCCGTACTGCAGATCCCGCGCTACGGCGTGCTCAATATTCACTCCTCGCTGCTCCCCAAATATCGCGGCCCGGCTCCAGTGCTCTGGGCGATCCGTAATGGCGACCCGGACCTGGGCGTGACAGTTCACCGCATGGATGAGGAATTCGACACCGGCCCGGTGCTGGCCCAGCAAGGCGGCGTTCCGCTGCCCGACGATGTGACTCGCCGGAGCCTGTGGACTGGTCTGTCCCCGGTGCTGCGCGAACAGCTCACCATTGCCCTGGAACGGGTGCGGGACCCATCAGCGGGCGAACCGCAGTCCGCCGACGGCGTCAGTTATGCGGGGTTGCTGGAACCTGAGTTCTTCGCAGTCGATACCACGATGACCGCGCGTCAGGTCCATAACCAGGTACGGACTTTCCAGTTCATGGGCGCCGGCCTCGGCCCTACGGCAACGGTCGACGGCCGTCGCTTGAAGGTCCTGCGGACCAGTCTCACCTCAGTCGACGGAATCCGTCTGGACTGTGCCGACGCGCCCGTATGGATCACGGCTTCGGAGTTCGTGGCAGCTGGCGATTAGCTATCCGTCATCATCACTCAGACGCTGTGCCACCTTCTCTGTCAGCGCGATTGCTCTGGGGTCGTCGAACGAACCGAGCAGGTGCAGCGCTTCCTCTCGGGTGGCGCGCGCCGATTCGTGATCGCCCGAGGACGTCAGCGCGTCGGCGAGATGTGCCTGGGCGCGGGCGAGCTGCCAGGGGGAGTCCAGCCGGCGGTAGGTATTCGCGGCGCGTCGGTGCAGCTCTGCTGCCTCCTCGAAGCGTCCCAGCGACTGGTACGCTTCGCCCGCTCCGTCCAGTGCGTTGGCTTCCCTGAACGCGTCACCGAGCTTCTGCTGAACGGCGGCGGACTTCTGGAACAGGCGGAGGGATTCCTCACGATTCCCGCGGGCCCGCTCGACTCGTGCCGCCTCGGCCCACCAATGCCCTTGCCACACTTCGTTGTTCTCGTCGTCAGCGATCGACAGGGCAGCGTGGATCGAGCGGGCAACTGCTTCGGCCTCGCCTGATGTGCGCTGTGCCCAGCTCAGCAGGCATAGAGCATTGCCTTCGCAGGCGCGGTCACCGAGTTCGCGGAAGTCGGCCAGCACCTGCTCGATGAGGGCCTGGGCCCCCTCACCCCGACCGAGTTCGCACAGCGTCTCCGCGAGGTTGCTCCGTACTAATGCCGTCCATCGGCGGTCGCCCAGTTCACGGAAGATCTCCGCGCCGTCCGCGAAGTGCGCACTGGCCTCGTCGAGCCGTCGCCGACGTAGTCCGAGCAGGCCGAGAGCGTTGACGGACACCGCCATGCCTCGGCGGTCGCCGATACGCCGGCGAAGGGCTAGCGAGTCGCGGTGATGTTCCTCCGCCTCATCGAGCCGCAATGCCTGGAAGGCGGCCTTTCCCAGAGTTTCGAGCGCTTCCGCCTCACCGTGTTGCTCTCCGGTGCGTGCTGCGGCCTCGACGCCGATCCGGGCAGTCGCCTCCCAGTCGTCGAAGGCGTTCTGATGCATGTAGACGGCCCGCAGCACTACGGCCAATCGCCATGCGATCTCCGGGAATCCGGCATCGGCGGCGGCACGAGTGGCGGTGACGAGGTTGGCGCTCTCCGCGCGGTACCAGTCGAACGCGGACCGGTAGTTCTCGAAGCGGAGGGCAGTGGCGGGTGCGGGAATCCGGTCGTCCATGTCGTAGCGGTCGAACGGCGCCATGGCGCACTGTGCCGCGTACGCGGTGTGTAGGTACCAAGCGAGACAGCGCCTGAGGATCTCTGTCCGCTCCGTCTCGCTCTCCTCCCGCCGGACCTGCTCCGCCGCATAGGCCCGCAGCAGGTCATGGAACTCGTAGCGACCGCCGGGGCGCCGCTCCAGCAGATGGGATCGCACCAATGTGTCCAACAGGCCCCGCACATGGACGGGTCGCTCCCGGCGAGGCTCACGGCTGCGGGCAGGCCGAACTCGTTGCCAGGGTGCAGCCCGAGTCGTCGGAACAGCCGGGCCGCGGGGTCGGACAGCGCTTGGTACGACCACTCGAAAACGCTGCGCATTGCGTCGGACCCCTCCTCGGTCTCGGCTGTCAGAACGCTCCATCGGGCCGATTCGTCGCGCAGATCGTCGATCAGCTCGCCGAGCGGCACGGATGGCCAGCCCGCCGCGCGTTCGGCGGCGATACGCAGCGCTAGGGGCAGTCCCGCGCACAGCCGGGCCAGCGTTGCCAAGTCTCCGCGACGGTCGCTGGTCCGGTAGTCGGCGGTGGCCGCACGCAACAGTTCTACGGCGTCCGTCGTGGGGAACGTCGTGACGTCCAGGCGTAGTGCGCCCTCCTGGCGGACCAGGCCGGACAGATCGTCCCGGCTGGTCACGACGACGAGGCAACCGGAGGTGGCGGGCAGCAGAGGGCGGACCTGCGAGCTGTCCGCGGCATTGTCGAGTACGAGCAGCATGCGGCGCCCGGCGAGCAGCGACCGGAACATCGTCTCCCGGCGCTCCGGTTCGGCCGGTACATGCATGGCGGGGAGACCGAGGTCCTCCAGGAAGCGGCCCAGTATCTCCTGGGGTGCAGCAGGCGAACCCGCGGTGAAACCCCGCAGATTGGCGTAGAGCTCACCGCCCGGGAAATGCGACCGGATGCTGTGTGCCCAGTGCAGCGCCAGCGAGGTCTTGCCGACTCCGGCAGTCCCGGTGATAGCCGCTACGCGCACAACGTGCGGCTCCTCACGGCGGTCCGCCACAAGACTGCTCAGGCGGGCCCGTTCCTCGGACCTGTTGACGAAATGACGTACGGGACTGCGCAACTGATGGGGCACGATGAGCGGCGCGGGCAGCGGCGCCTGGTGATGAAAATGCACCCCGCCACTGACCTCGCGAGCCTGCACGACATTGTGTGCCGAAGCCGAGCCGTCGAGCCGGTTGACGTGCCCCGGGATGTCTTCGCTCATCTCGGCGCTTGCTGCTGCGGGGGCGGAAGGGGGGCCACATGCCCGTCGAACCAGTGCGCCAATGGCTCACCGGCGTTGTAGACGCTCACGATCAGCTCCCGGCAACGCAGGATGAGCTGGCGGTCGACGAACTTCAGCGCAGCTACCAGGATGCCCCGCTCGTCATAGAGTGCCTGATACATCACCTGGTTTCCCAGGGTGCAGATCTCAGGCAGCGGGCCGTCTTGCTCGTACCGGGCCACCCGGTCCGCGTCGGTGACATGGATGGGGCCTCCGCACTGGTCCCGGATACGCAGCGCGTGCAGCTCCCACTGCATGTAGTCGCTGAGCGGTTCCTCGACCACGCGGGCCCGCCGGGCCACGAAGCCGTTCTGCTCGACTTTGCGGTGGTACTCCGCCATGTCCGTGCGGCCCGCTTCCAGCAAGCGCAGAGACTCATCCCAGTCGCCACGCCAGAACGCCTCCCAGCTGTCGTAGCCGGGTTCCTTGAATGTCTGCCGCCGCTCAAGCTTCCAGAACCCGAGATCGCCACAGTCCCAGAAGTACTTCTCGAAGTCGGCGTAGTAGTCCTTGAGAGCCATACGCTCGCTGACGGCGCCGATCAGCGGACTACACATCCGGGATGTCCGCCTTGGCCGCAAGGATCGTCGCCCTGGGGATGATGACCAGCCGCTCTCCGGGATCGACACGTACGCCGTCCGGAAGCCGCCCTTCGTAGGAGTCGGTCAGATCCGACCCGATGACCGCGACATCTCCGTTGTCCAGCTCCCACATGTCCGGACAGCCGGTGTTTCCGGAAGTCTGCCCCAGCTCAAGAGACGACTTACCCAGTCGCCGCGCAAAGGACGCTTCGGAATCGGCTTTCCACTTCTTCGCCATGTCTCCTCCAGGTGCCAGCATCTGTTGAAGGCCCAGCTCTGAGCGTGACGACATTATCGCCTAGAGTGTCTGTTCGGCTTCGGGATTCCTGTATGGGGCGTTAGCCGGTCTTCCTGCGGGACCCATGCTCGCCGCCACGGACTCGATCGCGCGTTCCTCCGCGGCGACCAGGTAGTGATCCGGGTTCAGGCCCATGGCTGAGCGCTCGGGCGGCGACCAGTACAGCGCGTTGCGCTCGGCGAAGGTCCCCGGGCCGTCGTACGAGTTCAGCCAGATGAACTGGTTGTGCTCCCGGTCCGTCCACGCACTCCCGATCGCGAACCTCAGCTTCAGCCGCAACGGAACGATCCCTTCCCGCCACCTCTCCACCCACTCGTCGAGCAGGCCGTCCCGGACGGTGTACGTGCCTGTTCGCCTGCCACCGGAACCCGGGCGCCCATGCTCCGGTGGCAGGGGCGCCCTCTTTCCCAAGGACCACGACGGCGGAAAAGGACCCTTCCAAGCCCCACCTCTCCCGCCCGCCGCTCAAGCTCACTCACGCGAGTGAACATCGCGAACTCGACTGGATTTGTGGCCCCTTGCCTGCCCTACGCTCGGCCCAACACAACCGCAGACATGCGACGGCCCCCGCCGGGACGGCAATCCCAGTGCGAGGGCCTGACCACCGAGGAAGGCATCAACTTCCCAGATGGATACGCAGAACCCTAGCGCGCCCTCACGCGCCCAGGCCCGTGTTGCCGAGAACAACCACCCGAAGCGGCACACCGGTTCCCCGTCCGGCGGCGGCCTCATCCACGACAACACCCGCCACACCGAGCGCTTCGCGGTGATCGGCAACCACCTCACCCAACACCCGGAACTGTCCCTCCTCGCGATCGGACTCGGCTGTCACATCCAGTCGTTGCCCAAGGGCGCTCGCGTCGACATCAAGTCCCTCACTGCCCGTTTCCAGGAGGGTGCGACGCGGATCGCCGCCGCGCTGCGCGAGCTGGAGGCCCACGGCTACCTGCGCCGCGAACGTGAACGCGTGTCCGGCGGCCGTATCGTCACCCGGACCATCTCCTGCAACCAGCCGACGGCGGAATGCCGGGAGCCCCGATCCACTGCTTGCGCGCCTCTACGGCGACCGGCGGCGGCGCCGAAATCGAAGGCACCCCACAAGCCCCTGCCCGCCGTACCGCGGCCCTCGCACCCCCATCCCAAGCTCATCCAGGCGGCCACCGATCTTCTCGCCGCCCTCCATCGCGACGACCCACGCCTGCTCCTCTCCGCCCGAGACACGGCCCATCTCGCGCCCGGCGTGGCCGCCTGGCTGGAGCGTGACGTCAGCACCGTCGCCGTACGGCACGCGCTCACCGCGGGCCTGCCACCCGAGGGGCTGCTTCGTCGGCCGACGGCCCTGCCGGCCCATCGACTCGCCGCCCAGCTGCCACCCCCGCCGCCGTTCCGGGCCTCGGCCGCACCACCTGCCGTCCGGGCTCCGCTCCAGAACTGCGACGGCTGCGACCGTGCCTTCCGCTCTCCGAAACCAGGACGCTGTCATGACTGCCGCACTTCCATTGCCACCGCCGCGTGAGACGCCGACCACGGAAACGACTGATCCCCCGTCCCGAGCTGACACCGGATGCCCTCCGTGCGGCCCTCGCCGTCGTCGCTCCGGCGCGCCTTGACGAGATGCAGGCCATAACCTGGAGCACGACGATCCGGCCATCGCGCGGGAGGCCCTTCGCGAGCTGAGTGCGGTCCTCGAAGAGGCGCTGAAGGCAGTGCGGGCGTCAGCTGGAAAGGGGAGTACGCCTTCGGGGCAGAAGAGGCCGCCCGCGCCGCTCCGGCGGGCTTCTTGGCCGCTGTTTCACGCTGGCCGAGGACTGGTCAGGGCGGCTGACATCCTTCACATCCACGGCCGGGCCTATGACGGGATGGACCCGAAGGGCAGCGAAATCATCGTCTCCGGCGGCTGTTCAGGTATCAGGTCGTTGTACGGAGCCAGCGTATCTACGTCGTCCAGATCACTATCTGGGCTTCTGAGGGTCCATGGCGACTGGAGCGGCACGATCTGGAAGCGGAGGGGGCAGAACAGGTCACTTTGACCGGAGCATGTACGGCTCGGTTCGAGGCGTTCATGACGAACCTGTCGTACGCCCGGCGCATGGTCGAAGCGGGCCGGATGCTGACCCCCTTCAAGTCCCCGACGATCGACATCGACGACTTCTACCGTGCGGCCTGGGTGCAGGCAGTCGCCGCCATCGACCACTGGCTGCACGAGGAGGTGCTGCGCCGGGTCGCTGAACTGGGGGCCAAGGACAGTCCCGACATGCCCTACCAGCTCCGTGTCTACGAATTGCCACTGCACACCGTCGAGGCGGTGCGGAAGGGTGACGTCACCCTTCCCAGCGCCGTGGTCGAGCATCTGCGGGACAAGCTCGCGGCCCAGTCTCTCCAGCACCCTGGAAAGATCTCGGAGGTGCTCAAGCTCGTCACGGACAGAAAGGTCTGGTATCTGTCTGCCGGGTGGATCAACAAGACGTTCTTTCAAGCGCGCACCTCCCTGAACGAGAAGACACTTCGCAGCCGCTATCTGGAGATCACTCAGCGGCGTAACAAGATCGCGCACGACGCCGACCTGATCGACGGGGACCTGAGGCAGCGCCGCCCCATCGACGAGTCGTCAGTGAACGACGCCATCGACTGGATCGAGCGCATCGCGCTGGCCATCGCTCACGTACTCGACGAGGAAGGGTGACGGTCGGGCGGGGAGGTGGCCCGGCACCGTCGGTGCGGCTGCGTAGGGTGGGGTGCATGACCGAACAGCCATCCCGCCGTCTGCTGCTGGTGCACGCGCACCCGGACGACGAGTCGATCAACAACGGCGCGACCATGGCCCGGTACGCCGCCCAGGGAGCGCAGGTGACGCTGGTCACCTGCACCCTGGGGGAGCGGGGCGAGGTCATTCCGCCGCGGCTGCGGCAGCTGACCGGAGCCGCACTCGGCGCGCACCGGCTGACCGAGCTGCGGGCCGCCCTCGGTGAGCTGGGTGTCACGGACGTCCGGCTGCTCGGCGGCGCCGGCCGCTACGGTGACTCCGGGATGATGGGCCTGCCCGACAACGACGACCCCGACTGCTTCTGGCAGGCCGACCTCGACGAGGCCGCCGGCCGGCTCGCCGACATCGTCCGCGAGGTGCGGCCCCAGGTCCTCGTCACCTACGACGACAACGGCGGATACGGGCACCCGGACCACATCCAGGCCCACCGCGTCGCCATGCGCGCCGTCGAACTGGCCGCCGGCACCGGCTGGAGCGTCCCCAAGGTCTACTGGAACCGCATCCCGCGCTCCGTCGCCGAGGCCGCCTTCGCCCGGCTCCGGGAGGAACTGCCCGGCCTCCCCTTCGCCAAGGGCGGCTCCGTCGACGACCTGCCGGGCGTGGTGGACGACGACCGGATCACCACCGCGGTCGACGGCGCCGCGCACGCCGTGGCCAAGGCCGCCGCGATGCGCGCCCACGCCACCCAGATCGAGGTCGCCGAGCCCTGGTTCGCGCTGTCCAACGAACTGGCGCAGCCGCTGTTCAGCACGGAGTACTACGAGTTGGTGCGGGGCCCGCGGCCGGATGAGCGCGAGAGCGACCTGTTCGCCGGGCTCGCCCCCGAGGAGGCGTCATGAGCGGGGCGGGCCGGGAACGCCACGGACCGGCGCTCGCCCAGCCGCTGCACCGGCCCTCCGCCGGGCGGATCGTGGCCTGCGCCGGGCTGCTCCTGCTCGGCGCCGTGGTCGCGCTGGCCGGGGCGCTGGTGCAGAGCGGCTGGTTCCCCGGCGGGCTGCTGCTCGCGCTGGTGGGCGCGGCCGGGCTGTTCCTCGGCGGCGCCCGGGCCATCGGCTCCCGCGCCGGGGCGGTCGCGCCCGCCGCCGGCTGGATCATCGCCGTCATGCTGCTCACCGCCAGCCGCCCCGAAGGTGACTTTCTGTTCGGCGCCGGAATCGGCTCGTATCTGTACCTGCTCGGCGGGATGGCCGTTGCTGTGATCTGCGCCACCCTTGGGCCGGGGCGGCAACCGAACGGGGGCGCCGCCCGACTTGGCAAGTGACGTACCACTTCGCCGTGCGACGCACGTGCGAGTCCGGTGTGGATTTCCCCGGTGGTCATGGGATACACGGCCTAAGCGGACAGTATGGTGGTGCGCGCCGCCGAGCCTCCCCCAAGCACTCGACTCCGCTCGTGCCGGGGGGACCCCCACACTGAGGTCATCATGGGCGGCGGAGCCAACCGGGAGAACCTGCCTTGAGTCGTGAAACTGACACTCCGTCCTCCGGGCCCGACGGGCGCGGCGGAGCCGCATACCCGTCGGGGACACCGCCGTACGGGACCCCCATGGCAGCCGACGGCGGCACGGGCGCGGGCCGTTCGGCCGCGCAGCCGGAGGAGCGTAAGACCGAGACCACGCTGACGACCCGGATCCGGATCAACATCCCCGGATCGCGGCCCATCCCGCCGGTCGTCGTGCGCACACCCGTCGCGGACACGGAGAGTCCCGACGAGGGTGCCGACGCGCGGCCGGCTCCCGCCCAGTCGCCCACCGGCCCCGGCCAGGCCCCGGCCGAACCCGCCGCCCCGGCCGCCGAGAAGGAGAAGACGAGCGACTGGTTCGCCCCCCGCAAGTCCGGCCCGGCCAAGGGCGGTCCGGGCGGCGCCGACGCCAACGGGGCCCCGGCGCCCGGCGCTTCGGCGGTCGGCGGGGCCGCGGCCCCGGGCACGCCCGGCGCGGCGCGGCCCGGCGGCGGCCGGCCCGGCGGGATCGTCGGCGCGATGGGCGTGTCCGGCGGGTCCAGGCCCGGCGGTGGCGGCACCAACGGCGGGGGGCTGCCCGGCGCCACCGGCGGACCCGTCGCCCCCGGACACGGCGGCGGCACCGGCTCCTTCGACGTGACCGAGGCGCTCGCCGCGGGCCCCCTGGGCGGCGGCAGGCGGCCCGGCCCGGACGGCGCAGGCGACTCGCGCCGCGACGACCTGCCGTACTTCTCGGAGAACGGGCACGGCGGCAACGGGCCCGGCGCGGGCGGCCAGGGCGGCACCCACGGCGGCCAGGGCGGACCCGGCGGCCCCGGGGGCCTCGCCGGCCGCGGCGGACCCGCAGGACCGACCAGCGGACCGGTCACCGGGGACGGGCCGATGGTGCCGCCCGCCGCGGGCCCCGCCGTCCGCGGCGACCACGGCCTGGCCGCGGGTGAGCCCTTCGACGGCCCGAACCCCGGCGGCCACCCAGGGCCGGGCGTACCCGGTACGCACCACGGACCCGGCGGCGGGCTGAGCGACGACACCGCGATCCTCACCCCGCAGAAGCAGGTCCCGGAACCGGCCGATCCCGGCTACGGCGTCCCGCCCGACAACGTCTCCGGACACACCGTCACCAGCGGCATCCCGGTCGTCCCGCCCGGCCCCGATGCCGGGTTCGCGCCGGGCCCGCAGGCCGAGGGGCCGGTGCCGCACACCGCCCCGAAGCCACCCGAACCGGTCGCACAGAACGTGCCCGAGGCCAAGCCGAAGAAGAAGGGCCGCAGCAAACTGGTGCTGCTCGGCGGTGCCGTCGTCTTCCTCGGCGCCGGCGTCTACGGCGCCGGGCTGCTGATGAACCACTCCGACGTGCCCAAGGGCACCACCGTGCTCGGCGTCGACATCGGCGGCGGCACCCGCGACGACGCCGTCAAGAAGCTCGACGACGCGTTCGGCAGCCGGGTCGGCAAGCCGCTGAAGCTGTCGGTGGACGGCAAGACCGTCTCGCTGACACCCGACAAGGCGGGCCTCCAGTTCGACTTCCAGACCACGGTGAGCACGGCCGCGCGCAGCGACTACAACCCGATGTCCGTGGTCGGGTCCCTGTTCGGCCAGAAGCGCCAGGTCGAAGCGGACATGCCGGTCGACGAGGAGAAGCTCCAGGCCGCCCTGAAAGAGGCCGGCGGCGCATCCGGATCCGTCACCGAGGGCACGATCAAGTTCGAGTCCGGCAAGGCCGTCGCGGTCTACGGCAAGGCGGGCAAGGGCGTCGACGCCGGCCGGTCCGTGCAGGCCGTCGAACAGGCCTACCGCACCCTGGTGGAGACCGGCACGGCGTCCCCGGTGACCGTGCCCACCACGACCCAGCAGCCGACGATCTCCAACGCCGAGGTCGACCGGATGATGAAGGAGTTCGCCGAACCCGCGATGTCCGACATCGTCCACGTGCAGACCGACCCGGCGCACAGCATCCCGTTCGGCCCGCTGTCCCTGCCGAAGATCCTCGGCGTCAAGGCCGTCGGCGGCAAGCTAGTCGAGACCTACGACCTTGAGGCGCTCAAGCAGGCGTACGGCAGCACGTACGACGGCGTTCAGATCGTGACCGCGACCGGGAAGCGCGCCGTCCAGCCGCAGGACGTCGTCGCCGCGCTGCGCAAGGCCCTGCGCGGCAAGACGCCGGCCGAGCGCACCGGAACCATCGACACCAACCCGAACTGACCCCAAATCGCCCGGACGAACGGTCCCCTATATCCAGACAAGTCACCCAAGGCCCTGACCGTGCCCCGCCAGGGGCGCGGGGAACGGCGCGCTCAGCCACAACGCACCCGCACCCGATGCCGAAACGGTGCCCCGATAGGGGCGCGGGGAACGGCGCGCTCAGCCACAACGCACCCGCACCCGACGCTGAGACGGTGCCCCGGCAGCGGCGCGCTCAGCCACAACGCACCCGCACTCGACGCCGAGACCGTGCCCCGATAGGGGCGCGGGGAACGGCGCAACCAGCCAAAACGCACCCGCACGCGACCCCCGCCCGAAACCCCACCAACCCGGCCTAATTCAACAGCGCCCGCGCCGCATTCGCCTGACGCCGCACCCGCCGCGCCCCCGACTCATCCGCCGCGGCCAGCACCTCCGCATACGCATCAAGCTCCGCCGCCCCGGCGGCGAACTCCCCCCGCTGAACAAGCAGTTGCGCCCGGTCATAGCGCAGCCGCGCCGGATGCGACGGCACCAGCAGGGACAGCTCCACGGCCCACAGCGCCACATCCGACCGCTCCGGCCGCGCCGCCGCCCACGCCCGGATGTTGTTCAGGATCCGCACGACGACGTCGACAGGCGCCGCGGGCACCAGCATGGACGGCTCCAGCGGAGCCCCCGTCGCCCCGGCGACCAGCAACTCCGTGTCCGTCCCGGTGAGCACCCGGCCGCCGTCGAACGGGTCCGCCAGCACCTGTTCCCCGGCCTCGCCGAACCCCACCACGAAGTGTCCGGGCAGCGCCACCCCGTACACATGCGCCCCCGCCCGCCGGGCCACCTCCATCCAGATCACCGACAGCAGGATCGGCAGCCCGCGCCGCCGCCGCAGCACCGCGTGCAGGAGCGACGACTCCAGCCGCCGGTAGTCGGCCCGGGAGCCGTGGAACTCGTGCCGCACCCCGAGCAGCTGGTGCAGCGCCGCGGCCCAGGCCGGCGGCCCGCCCGGACGGTACGGCAGCTGCCCCGCGAGCCGGTCGAGCTCAAGCTGCGCGGCGTCCACGCCCGCCTCGTCCAGCGCCCCGTCCGCCACCGCGCCGAGCAGCAGACACAGCAGCGACAGATCGGGCCGCTCCGAGCGGGCCTCCGCGGCGAACCGGCGTCGCACCTCGGCGGAGCGCTCCGGGGACGGGGGATAGGGGGGACGCCCGGCTGGCCCGTGCCCGGTCACGACGGTCCGCGCCGGGGGTCGGCGCCGCCGGTGTCATCCGGCTCCCGGTAGTGGTGGTAGGTGTGGTGCGCGGCGAAGCCGAGACCGGCGTACAGCGCCCGCGCCCCCGCGTTGTCCGACTCGACCTGGAGCCAGGCGGCCGAGGCACCCTCGTCGAGGGCGCGCCTGGCCAGCGCGGCCATCACGGCCGTGGCCAGCCCCCGCCGGCGCTGCTCCGGATCCACCTCGACGGCGGCGAACCCGGCCCACCGCCCGTCCACGACGCACCGGCCGATCGCGGCCGGGGCGGCCCCGGCCGCCCCGGGCACGGTCGCGAACCACACCGACGGCCCGCTGCCCAGCACCCGCAGGGCCACCTCGCTCACCCCCTTGCGCTGGTATCTGGTCAGCCATGTCCCGTCCGCGGTCCGGGACAGCAGCACTTCGCCGCCCTCGGCCCGGTCCGCGACCGGTGCGAGCGCCCCGGTCCACAGCTCGGCGGTCACCTCACGCCGCCAGCCGCGCCGTTCCAGCTCCGCGCACAGCGGTTCCTGCGTGCCCGCGGCGCCGGTCGCGGTCTGCACGTACGCGGGCAGCCCGCGTTCGCCGTACCAGCGTCGTACGGCCCGCAGTGCCGCGTCGAGCGGAAGCCCCGGGTCGCCGAGCGGCAGCACGCTGTTGGCCCGCCTGGTGAATCCCACCCGTCGCCCGGCCACCGCCTCCCGAGGGCGCGCTTCGCGCGGCGTCCCCTGGACCGCGGCGCGCAGCTCCCACGCGCCGAGCGGCTCGCTCTCCACCGGCTGCCAGGCCCGCGCGGACACCCGCGCGAGTTCCTCGTAGGCGGCGGCGGGACCCCGGCGACGCGCCGGGGCGGCGGGCACCGTTTTGCCCGCGACCAGCGCGGATTCCGGGATCCGGACGCTCTGCCCGTCCTTCCGTGTGATCAGCAGCACACCGTCGTCCCAGGATGTGAGAACACCCACCGTGTCGGTGAACTTCGCCGTGGGACTTCCGGGATCGCAAAGGCGCCGCACGGAGACCCGTTTACCCACGTCAGCAGCGGTGATACGGACCTCAAGTCGTCCAGCGGCAGAGATTTCCACAGGTCAGTTCACCCCTCCTGTTCGGATCATGCCCAAGAACGGAGATACTAGGGGCGGGCATCGACGACGCCGCGCTCCCGCGCGCCAGGCGGCGGAGCCTGAGGAGGCCCGCCAGCGCCCTATCGAGGAGGAACGACAGCGTGACCTACGTCATCGCGCAGCCTTGTGTCGACGTCAAGGACAAGGCGTGCATCGAGGAGTGCCCGGTCGACTGCATCTACGAGGGCCAGCGGTCCTTGTACATCCACCCGGACGAATGCGTCGACTGTGGTGCCTGTGAGCCGGTCTGCCCGGTCGAGGCGATCTTCTACGAGGACGACACTCCGGAGGAGTGGAAGGACTACTACAAGGCGAACGTCGAGTTCTTCGACGAACTCGGCTCCCCCGGCGGCGCCAGCAAGCTGGGCCTGATCGAGCGCGACCACCCCTTCATCGCCGCGCTGCCGCCGCAGGCCGAGTAACCCGCACGACGGCCCGCCACCCCGGTTCCCGGCAACCGGGGCCAAGGCGCCGCCTCGGTCCCGTACGGCCCGGTCGCCCCGATCGCCGCCGCGCGGGGCCGAGGCGTTTGCCGTACCGACGAAAGTGAGCCACCGCACCGTGTCCGCAGTCTCCGACCGGCTTCCCGACTTCCCCTGGGACAAGCTGGAGCCGTACAAGAAGATGGCCGCCGCGCACCCCGACGGCATCGTCGACCTGTCCGTCGGCACCCCGGTCGACCCGGTCCCCGAGCTGATCCAGAAGGCGCTGATCGCCGCGGCCGACTCGCCGGGCTACCCGACCGTCTGGGGCACCCCCGAACTCCGTGACGCGATCACCGGCTGGGTGGCACGCCGGCTCGGTGCCCGCGACGTCACCCACCGCCACGTCCTGCCCGTCGTCGGCTCCAAGGAACTGGTCGCCTGGCTCCCCACCCAGCTGGGCCTCGGCCCCGGCGACAAGGTGGCCCTCCCGCGCCTCGCCTACCCGACGTACGAGGTGGGCGCCCGCCTGGCGCGGGCCGAGCACGTGGTCTACGACGACCCGACGGAACTGGACCCCGCGAACCTGAGGCTGCTGTGGCTGAACTCCCCGTCGAACCCGACGGGCCGGGTGCTGGCCAAGCAGGAGCTGACCCGGATCGTGGCCTGGGCCCGCGCGCACGGCGTCCTGGTCTTCTCCGACGAGTGCTACCTCGAACTGGGCTGGGACGCCGACCCGGTCTCGGTGCTCCACCCGGACGTCAACGGCGGCTCGTACGACGGGATCGTCGCCGTCCACTCCCTCTCCAAGCGCTCCAACCTGGCCGGCTATCGAGCCGCCTTCCTGGCCGGTGACCCGGCCGTCCTCGGCCCCCTGCTGGAGATCCGCAAGCACGGCGGCATGATGACCTCCGCACCGACGCAGGCGGCGGTGGTGGCGGCCCTGGGCGACGACACGCACGTCCGCGAGCAGCGCGAGCGCTACGCCGCCCGCCGCACGGTCCTGCGCGAGGCGCTGCTCGCCCACGGCTTCCGCATCGAGCACAGCGAGGCGAGCCTCTACCTGTGGGCCACCCGGGACGAGTCCTGCTGGGACACGGTCGCCCACCTCGCCGAGCGGGGCATCCTGGTCGCGCCGGGTGACTTCTACGGCACGGCGGGCGAGACGTTCGTACGCGTGGCGCTGACGGCCACGGACGAGAGGATCGCGGCGGCGGCGCGCCGGCTGTCCGACTGACATGGCTGCCGGACCGACACGGCTGTGGGGCCGACACGGTTGTCGGACTGACGCGGCTGTGGGGCCGACACGGCTGTCCGTCTGACATGGCTGCCGGACCGACACGGCTGTGGGGCCGACACGGCTGTCGGACTGACGCGGCTGCCGGGCCGGCACGGTTGTCGGACTGGCATGGCTGTCGGGCCCACACTGTCCGACTGACATGGCTGTCCGTCTGACACGGTTGCCGGGCCGACACGGCTGTCGGGGCGACGCGGCTGTCCGGCTGACCGCGGGCGGTCCGCGGCCCGTCGGACACGGCGACGGGGCCCAGGAGGCGTCCTGGACCCCGGCACCGTTCGGTCTCGGTGGCATCGGCCACCGTCGGCCTCAGCCGCCCAGCGGGAGCCCCTGCACCGGCAGCTGGGACGTCGGCAGCTGGGAGGTGGGCAGCCCACCCTGGGTGAGGTCGCTCGTCGGCAGCCCGCCCTGCGTGGCCGACCGGGCCGTCTCGCCGAGGACGCCCCTGGCGGTGCCGGCCGCGTCGCCCGCCGCCTTCTTCACGGCCTTGCCGCCGGTCTTGCCCGCGACCGGCACCGCCTTCTCGACGGCCTTGCCGCCCGTGTCGCCGGCGACCCCGGTGACGTGCCGGGCCGCGCCGTCGACGGTGTTGCCGACGCCCGCCCCGTCCAGGGCGGTCAACCCGCCGAGGTTCGGGGTGGCCGGGAGGCTCGGCGCAGCGCTGGCGGAGCCGGCCACACCGACCCCGGCTGCCGCTCCCGCTGCGATGAGCAGCGCGGTACGGGCGATCCGGCGGGTCAGGGGGAGGGACATGATGCTCCATTCGACGGAGAACTGTGAAGTATCCGACCGCACCCGGAAGTTGACCGACCGCTGTTGATCGTCCGGGCGCGGACGCAGTGACTACCGCTCGAAGCCCGCGAAGGTTGCGGCGGCCCCAGGTAAAGAATTGATGACGCGTCGCATTATCGGGTGTGGATAAAAACGGGCAAAAAGCGCTCCATGGGGACGCCTCCAGAACCCTTGCATCCCCGCATTCCCAAGGGTTTTCCCGGTCGCGGGGGTGACCGCGCATCCACCTGCGCGCCGTCCACTTCGAGCCGCGTCGTGTAACCCCTGAGAGTGAGCCGCTGTACTACTGCCCGGTCACGATCCGCACGGACCCCGCGGCCCGCTCCGCGCCCGCGGCGCCCTGCGAGACGACCGGACGCCACCGGCTGTCCGTGCTCCCGGCCGACCACTCGCGCCCGGCGTAGGACACCCGCTGGATGCGCAGGGCCGAGGAGTTGGCCACCGCCCAGTGCGCGAGCTGCCAGCCCCGCTCCAGTTCGGTCCGGCCCGCCGCGTCGGTCCTGGCGCCCTCCGGCACCGGCACGGTCACCGTCCGGCCCTTTGCCCGGGCGGTCACCGTCGGCGCCGGCGACGGCCGCTTCGAGCCGCCCACCTCGGCGCCGGCCTCCTCCAGGGTGTCCCGCGGGCCGAAGTCCCGTACCAGTGCCGTCCGTACCGCGTCGGCACCCGTGGCCAGGGCCGCCGCCTCCACGCCGGCCGTGGGGCGCCCCTGGCAGGTCAGTGTGGCCGCCGACCGTCCGGTCAGGGCCGCGGCCAGCAGCGTGGCGTCCGGCTCGTGCTTGGCGTACGCCTCCGGGTAGCCGCTGCGCTGCACGCGCTGTGCGGCCACGGTGAGCGGGAGCCGTTCGTAGTCGCGCACCTTGACCAAGTGGTCGTAGAACATGCTCGCCGCGTAGGCCGGGTCCATGATCTGCTTGTCGGTGCCCCAGCCCTGCGAGGGACGCTGCTGGAACAGTCCGAGCGAGTCCCGGTCGCCGTGCCCCAGGTTGCGCAGCCCGGACTCCTGGAGCGCGGTCGCCAGCGCGATGGCCACGGCACGCTCGGACACGCCGCGCCCGGTGCCGACGGCGGTGATCGTCGCCGCGTTCACCGCCTGCTCGGGCGTGAACCGGTACGACGTACGGTCGTTCCCGTTCGCGACCACCTTGCAGGCGGGAGTCCGCGTACCACCGGTGACGTACTGCACGACGAGATAGCCCGCGAGCGCGCACAGGACGACGAGGGCCGCGCCGAAGCGGAAGAGGCGGCCACGACGCTTGGGGGAAGGGGGGGTCGGCTCTGGCACGCCTACAAGGTACTGGAGGCCACTGAGGCCCCCGTGCCGGGTGCGGCGTGCCGGTGCGCGACATCCCGCGCGTGGCGGCGCGTTAGGGTCGGGACCATGGCCGACACCTCGCTTGACCTCACGCTGGACGCCGCCGCGCTCACCGCGCAACTCGTCGACTTCCCCTCGGAGAGCGGCACGGAGAAGCCGCTCGCGGACGCGATCGAGGCCGCCCTGCGCGCCCTGCCGCACCTGACGGTGGACCGGTACGGCAACAACGTGGTCGCCCGGACGGACCTGGGCCGCCCGGAGCGGGTCATCCTGGCCGGCCACATCGACACGGTCCCGATCGCCGGCAACGTGCCCTCGCGGCTCGACGCCGACGGCGTCCTGTGGGGCTGCGGCACCTGCGACATGAAGTCGGGCGTCGCCGTGCAGTTGCGCATCGCGGCCACCGTCCCGGCTCCCAACCGCGATCTGACGTTCGTCTTCTACGACAACGAGGAGGTCCAGGCCGACCTCAACGGCCTCAAGCACGTGGCCGAGGCCCACCCGGAGTGGCTGCGCGGCGACTTCGCGGTGCTGCTGGAGCCCTCCGACGGCGAGGTCGAGGGCGGCTGCCAGGGCACGCTGCGCGTGCTGCTCAGGACGGCGGGCGAGCGGGCCCACTCGGCGCGCAGTTGGATGGGCGCCAACGCGATCCACGCGGCGGCCCCGATCCTCGCCCGGCTCGCGTCCTACGAGCCGCGCCGCCCGGTGATCGACGGCCTGGAGTACCGCGAGGGCATGAACGCGGTGGGCATCGGCGGCGGCGTGGCGGGCAACGTCATCCCCGACGAGTGCGTCGTCACCGTGAACTTCCGCTACGCGCCCGACCGCACGGAGGAGGAGGCGCTCGCGCACGTCCGGGAGGTCTTCGCAAACTGCGGCGTGGCGGAGTTCGTGGTCGACGACCACAGCGGGGGCGCGCTTCCGGGGCTGTCCCACCCCGCGGCGGCGGCCTTCATCGAGGCGGTGGGCGGCGAGCCGCGGCCCAAGTACGGCTGGACGGACGTGTCGCGGTTCTCGGCGCTGGGCATCCCCGCGGTCAACTACGGCCCGGGAAATCCGCACTTGGCCCACAAAAGGGACGAAAGGGTGGAAACAGGGAAGATTCTGGCGGGGGAGGCCCGTCTGCGGGCGTGGCTGACGGCATGACCGATGGCATGTCTGAGGGCGCGACCGAGGGCATGACCGATGCCATGGCCGGGTCGGACGGCCGGGGTGAGGGCGCGGCGCTCGACGGCGGACATGCGCAGGTCCCCCGCGTGTAACCCGCGCCGATCTACGCTGAGGTGGAAAGTCCGCAATCTGAGGGAGCGCACATGGCCACTGGGAACCCGGAGGGCACGAAGCAGCCGGAGGAGCAGCGCCTCGGGCCGGTCCTCCGCCGCCGCGGCCAGGTCACGGCGAGCACCACGGACCAGCGCCTGCTGGACGCGGGCGGCCCCTCGGACTGGGTGCACACCGACCCCTGGCGGGTGCTGCGGATCCAGTCCGAGTTCATCGAGGGCTTCGGCACCCTGGCCGAACTGCCGCCCGCCATCAGCGTGTTCGGCTCGGCGCGTACGGCGGCCGAGTCGTTCGAGTACGACGCCGGAGTGCGGCTCGGCCGGGGGCTGGTGCAGGCGGGCTGGGCGGTGATCACCGGCGGCGGACCGGGCGCCATGGAGGCGGCCAACAAGGGCGCCTGCGAGGCGGGCGGTGTCTCGGTGGGCCTCGGCATCGAACTGCCCTTCGAACAGGGGCTGAACCCCTACGTCGACATCGGCCTGAACTTCCGCTACTTCTTCGTCCGCAAGATGATGTTCGTCAAGTACGCCCAGGGCTTCGTGGTCCTGCCCGGCGGCCTCGGCACCCTCGACGAACTCTTCGAGGCCCTGACCCTCGTTCAGACCCAGAAGGTCACCCGCTTCCCCATCGTCCTGTTCGGCAGCGCGTACTGGGGCGGCCTGGTCTCCTGGCTGGAGAACACCCTGGTGGCCCAGGGCAAGGCGGCGGAGAAGGACCTGCTCCTGTTCCATGTCACGGACGACGTGGAGGAAGCGGTGGCCCTGGTCTCCAAGGAAGCAGCCCGCTGACCCAGCACCCCCCACCACCCGCAAAGCCCCACCCCACCTCGCCAAAGGCTCTGCCCGGCTGACAGCTGTGCCGGTAGGAGTGCGGTGCCGAGGCGGGGCGTCGTGTCCGGCGGTGAGTGTCCCTGACGAGACATCGCGCCGGGCCGTCAGACCCAGCGGAGCTTGACGCCTGGCCGGCAGCCATGCCGGGCGGGGCGTCGGGCCCGGCCGTCAGCCCGGCGAGTTCGCGACACGCCGCGCTGGCGCTCTGGTGCCTGCCTGGCGGCGGGCAGTGCCCGGTTGGGTGCCGTGCCGGGTCCAGTGCCATGCCAGTGCGAGGGCGTCGGGTCTGGCTGAGCGGTGTGCTGGGCGGGCGTTGTGTGTGGCTGGCTGTCGTGGTCGGCTGACCGCCACACCCGGCGGGGCGTCGTGCGCGGCCGAGGAGCCATGCCCTGCGGTGTGTTCTTCCCGGCCGTCAGCCCTGCCTGGCCGGGCGTTGTACGCGGTCGAGAGCCATGCCGTGTGAGACGTCATGCTCGGCCGGCAGTGACGCCCTGCGGGGCGTCGGGCTCGGGCGGGTGTCGGGTCGGGGCGGCCGTCATGGCTGGTGGGGCGTCGTGGCTTTCGGCGGGACGCCGGTCGTGGCGGTCCTGCCGGGGTCGACGCCCGCGTCGGTCGGCGGCGCGGCGCCCGGGGCGACCGCCCGGCAGCGGCCGGGGCGGTTCCCATCTCCCGGTCACCCGGCGCCCGAGCCGTTCGGCTGCGTCCCGTCTGCCGGACCGGGGAGTTGCCCCGCCCGTCCGAGAGGCCCGTTCACCTCGCCGAGGGGCCGGCGCGCCCGTCGGAGTGGGTCGATCACCCCCGGTGCAGCCCCCGACCACCCGAGGGCCCGCTCAGCCTCCCGGCAACCGTCCGCAAGCCGTCGACGCCCGCGTCGGTCGGTGGCGGTGGGTCATGCCAGGCCCCTTCGGGCCACCGCGGGTGGGCGGTGGCCCGCGATGGACGCCACCATGTCCAGCACCTGCCGGGTCTCGGCCACCTCGTGCACCCGGTACACCTGTGCCCCCAGCCACGCGGACACCGCGGTCGTCGCCAACGTACCCAGCACCCGTTCCTTCACCGGCCGGTCCAGCGTCTCCCCGACGAAGTCCTTGTTGGACAGCGACACCAGCACCGGCCACCCGGTCGCCACCATCTCGTCCAGCCGCCGCGTCGCCTCCAGACTGTGCCGGGTGTTCTTCCCGAAGTCGTGCCCCGGATCGATCAGCACCGACTCCCTGGGCACCCCCAGCGCCACCGCCCGCTCGGCCAGCCCTAGGGTCACCCGCAGGATGTCGGCCATGACATCGTCGTACGCCACCCGGTGCGGCCGGGTCCGGGGCCGCGCCGCGCCGGCGTGGGTGCACACCAGCCCCACCCCGTGCCGCGCGGCGACCTCCGCCAGCCGCGGATCCACTCCGCCCCACGCGTCGTTCAGCAGGTCCGCCCCGGCCTCGCACACGGCCTCTGCGACGTCGGCCCGCCAGGTGTCCACACTGATGACCACGTCCGGATACCGGCGCCGTACCTCCGCCACGAACCCCACGGTCCGCCGCGCCTCCTCCTCCGCGGTGACCTCCTGCCCGGGCCCGGCCTTGACCCCACCGACGTCGACGATCGCCGCGCCCTCGGCCACGGCCTGCTCGACGCGTGCGAGCGCCGGCTCGTCCCCGAACGTGGCCCCCTGGTCGTAGAAGGAGTCCGGGGTCCGGTTCACGATCGCCATGATCACCGGTTCGTGCGGCCCGAATTCCCGCCTGCCCAGCCTGAGCATCCCCTGTGACCTCTTCTCATCCATCCCCGGTACTTCCCGCTGCACAGCCGCCTGTGACCCTAACTGTCAGACTCGCATGGCACGATCGGACCCTGACACTTTCGACACCGAGCACATCGGGTGCACCGAGCACACCGAACGTGGGGAGCCGGCGATGGTTATGTTCTTGTTCCTGGTCGTCGCGCTCGCCGTGGTGGTCGCCGCGGTGACGCTCGCCGTGGTGGGCGGCGGCGAGAGCGGCCCGCTGCCGGAGGCGGCCCCGGAGAGGCTGCACGACCCGCTGCCCCCGGACCGCCCGGTGGGCCGCGCGGACGTGGAGCGACTCCGCTTCCCGCTGTCCGCCCGCGGCTACCGCATGGCGGACGTGGACGACGCCCTCAGCCGCGTCGCCGCCGAACTCGCGGAGCGGGACGCCCGTATCACCGACCTGGAGTCCGCCCTGGCCGGAGCCCAGTCCGCCGCGCACGTCCGGCTGGACAAGCCCGCACACCCGGAGGACCAGCAGTGACCGACGGCACCGTCCTGGCCGGCCCCGACGGCGCGCTGCGCTGCCCCTGGGCCCTGTCCACCGAGGACTACGTGACGTATCACGACGAGGAGTGGGGCCGCCCGGTCCACGGCGACGACGCCCTGTACGAGCGGCTCAGCCTGGAGGCGTTCCAGTCCGGCCTGTCCTGGATCACCATCCTGCGCCGCCGCACGGGCTTCCGGGCCGCCTTCGCCGACTTCAGCATCCAGAAGGTCGCGGCCTTCACCGACGAGGACCGTGAACGCCTCCTCGCCGACCCCGGCATCATCCGCAACCGCGCCAAGATCGACGCGACCCTCGCCAACGCGCGTGTGCTCGTCGACTGGTCCCCGGGCGAGCTGGACGCCCTGATCTGGTCGTACGCCCCGGATGCGGCCGCCCGCCCGACCCCGAAGACCCTCTCCGACGTCCCTCCGGTCAGCCCGGAGTCGACGGCCCTGTCGAAGGACCTGAAGAAGCGCGGCCTGCGCTTCATCGGCCCCACAACGGCGTACGCCCTGATGCAGGCCTGCGGCCTGGTCAACGACCACCTGGAGCGCTGCACCAGCCGCACCACCGGGGCCTGAGCGCCCCGAAGGGGCGCGGGGCTGTATCGATATGCGGCTCCACCACGCGGGCGCGACCAGCCCCGACGATGCCGCAGCCGACCGACGCAGCACCCCGACCCTCCCGGCAGAGCACAACCAAGCAGGCCCGGCGAAGTCCCTGAAGGGGCGCGAGGAACTGCGCGACCAGCCACGACGCCGCCGCAGCCGACCGACGCAGCACCCCGGCCCTTCGGGCAGAGCACGAAGCCGGTCCGGCGAAGTCCCCGAAGGGGCGCGAGGAACTGCGCGACCAGCCACGACGCCGCCGCAGCCGACCGACGCAGCACCCCGGCCCGGCTGTGTCGATCTGCGGCTCCGCCGCGCGGGCGCGACCAGCCACGACGGCGCCGCAGCCGACCGACGCGCCACCCCCGCCCATCCAGCGGAGCGCCTAGCGGCCCAGATACCGAGGCTTCTCCTTGTTCACGAACGCCTGCACGGCGATGGCGTGGTCCTCGGACCGGCCCGCCCGGGTCTGCAGCTCGTCCTCCTTGTCCAGCGTCTCGTCGAGGGAGTGGGTGAGCCCGTACGCCACCGCCTCCTTGATCGCCGCGTACGCCACCGTCGGCCCCTCGGCGAGCGCACGGGCGACCTGCTCGGCCTCGGCCCGCAGCCGGTCCGCGGGCACCACCCGGTTGGCGATGCCCAGCTCGTACGCCTCCGGTGCCTTGACGCTGCGCGGGAAGAGCAGCAGGTCGGCGGCGCGGCCGGGGCCGACGACCCGGGGCAGCGTCCAGGAGATCCCGGAGTCGGCGGTCAGCGCGACCCCCGCGAACGAGGTGTTGAAGGACGCCGTCTCGGCCACCACCCGGTAGTCCGCCGCGAGCGCGAAACCGAGACCGGCCCCGGCCGCGACCCCGTTCACGGCGGCGACGACCGGCTTGGGGGCGCCGGCCAGGGCCCGCACGATCGGGTTGTAATGCTCCCGCACCGTGCTCATCGTCTGCCCCGACCCCGCCTCCCGGTCGGCGGCCAGCAGCCCGATGTGCTCCTTGAGGTCCTGGCCCACGCAGAACGCCCGGTCCCCGGCCGCGGTCAGCAGCACGGCCCGTACGGCGGCGTCGTCGGCCGCGGCCCGCGCCGCGTCCCGGAGGGCGACCTTGGTCGCGATGTTCAGCGCGTTCATCGCCTCGGGGCGGTTCAGCGTGATCGTCGCGAGTCCGTCGCTCACCTCGTAGAGCACGGTGTCGGCCATGGGGCATCCCCTCCGGTGTTTCGGCCCTGACGTACCGCTCAGTACGTCGTTGTCTCGGGACAGCATGGCGGAGATCTCCGCCCGGTGCCGGACCCGGGGTGTGACCTGCGTCAAACAATTTCCGCCGGGATCCGGCCGGGGGGCGTCGGTGTGGCAGCGCAGTATCGCAGCCACATCGCCGAATTGAGTGGTTTTGCTCGCGCGCGTTGCTCAAGCGATGCCGACCGATGTTGGTCATCGGGTCCTGAGATGCGGGATAATGGCTTGGAAGCAATGTGTTCGATGCCGGTGCCGCGGGTCTCGCACGGACCGCGCGTGCCCCTTCAGGGGACGTCGGCAGACGATGAGCTGGTTTCAGGAAGGGGAACGAGCATGGCGGCCATGAAGCCGCGGACGGGCGATGGCCCGCTCGAGGTGACCAAGGAGGGGCGGGGCATTGTCATGCGCGTTCCGCTCGAAGGCGGCGGTCGGCTCGTCGTCGAGCTGACCCCTGACGAGGCCGAGGCGCTTGGCGACGCCCTGAAGAAGGTCGTCGTCTGAGGCGCTGGCGACCATGACCTTTCGGCTGTCCCGGCACGCATACGGTGCCGGGGCAGCCGCATTCCTGGGGGGACGGTCGCGCCGGCACGGCAGCGGGGCCTGCGCGCTCCGGGACCTACGCGGCAGCCTGACCGTGCACGGCGGCCGGCTGCCGCACCGGTCACCGCGGTCGGCTGCCCGCACCGGTCACCGCGGTCGGCTGCCCGCACCGGTCACCGCGGTCGGCGCCCACCTCACCGCGGTCGGCGCACGCCTTCGGTCACCGCTTCACGGCGCACAGCAGCCCGTCGCCCACCGGCAGCAGCGACGGCATCAGCTCCGGGCTCTCCCGCACCGTGCGCAGCAGCTCCCGCAGCCGCAGCACCTCGGTGGGCTGCGGGCCCGAGTCCACGGTGCGGCCGTTGGCGAAGACGCCCTCGAAGACCACCAGGCCACCGGGCCGTAGCAGGCGCAACGATTCAGCTAGATAGTCGAGGTATTCCAGCCGGTCGCCGTCGCAGAAGACGAGGTCGTACCCCGCGTCCGCGAGCCGGGGCAGCACGTCCAGCGCGCGGCCCGGGATGAAGCGGGCCCGGTTGCTGGCGAAGCCGCAGGCCCGGAACGCCTGACGGGCGAACTGCTGGTGCTCGGGCTCCGGGTCGACGGTGGTCAGCACGCCGTCCGGCCGCATGCCGTGCAGCAGGTGCATGCCGGACACGCCGCAGCCGGTGCCGATCTCCGCCACCGCCTTGGCGTCCACGGTGGCGGCGAGCATCCGCAGCGCGGCGCCCGTGCTGGGCGTCACCGAGCGCAGCCCTGCCTCGCGGGCCCGGTCGCGGGCCCAGCGCAGCGCGTCGTCCTCGGCGACAAAGGCGTCGGCGAACGCCCAGCTCGTCTGCCGGTTGCCGGTAATGACCCTCTCCTGTCCCCGTGGTTGCCTGGGCGTGACTGTATCCGTTGGGCCCGGGAACCCGCAGATGGGACCGCGCGTTTAAGGGGATGAGCGAGTAGTGGGGGATTCGGCGGGGGGTATGAGGTGGATCAGGACGACGAGCAAGTGCTGACGCAGCCGCACGAGCCGTGTCAGCCCAGATCAAACTCTCGTAAAACCGCTTATCCGGAGCTAACGGGCGAGGTGGCTATGGTAGGGGCTCCACTGGACACCACCAGAGCTGACAGGGGAGGTGCGGCTGCGCCCGAGGATCGGGGAGGAGTGCTGCGGCGCTTCCTCGGGTCGGCGGGCAGGCCGAAATCCGTGAACGACACCGCTGACCACAGCCACGCCACCGGTACCGCCGCAGGCGGAACCCAGACCGCGACCTTCGCCACCGACGCGGACGGGCAGGCGTGGACTCCGCCCACGTGGGAGGAGATCGTCAGCACGCACAGTGGCCGGGTCTACCGGCTGGCCTACCGCCTCACCGGTAACCAGCACGACGCCGAGGACCTCACCCAGGAGGTCTTCGTCCGCGTCTTCCGCTCCCTGTCGACCTACACCCCCGGCACGTTCGAGGGCTGGCTGCACCGCATCACCACGAACCTCTTCCTGGACATGGTGCGGCGCAAGCAGCGCATCCGCTTCGACGCGCTCGGAGAGGACGCGGCCGAGCGGCTGCCCAGCCGTGAGCCCACACCCCAGCAGATCTTCAACGACGCGCACTTCGACGCGGACGTGCAGCAGGCCCTCGACACCCTTGCGCCCGAGTTCCGCGCCGCGGTCGTGCTCTGTGACATCGAAGGGCTGTCGTACGAGGAGATCGCCGCGACCCTCGGCGTGAAGCTCGGCACGGTCCGCTCCCGTATCCACCGTGGCCGCTCGCAGCTGCGCAAGGCCCTCGCGCACCGCTCGCCCGAGGCACGGGCCGCCGAGCGCCGCTCCTTCGTGCCCCGCGTTCCCGCACTGGGGGGAGGGGGCGCGACCGCGTGAGTGGATCACGGCCGAAACCTGCGCAGGGGCACCTCGCAGAAGAGCATCTGGGAGACCGGCTCTCCGCCCTGGTGGACGGGGAGCTAGGTCATGACGCGCGTGAGCGGGTTCTGGCCCACCTGGCGACCTGCGCCAGGTGCAAGGCGGAGGCGGACGCTCAGCGGCAGCTGAAGAACGTCTTCGCGGAGTCGGCGCCCCCGCCGCCCTCCGAGAGCTTCCTCGCGCGCCTCCAGGGGCTGCCCGGCAGCGGTGGTCCGGACGGCGGCTCGCCGCTGGAGGGCGGCCTCCCCGGCGGCTCCACGCCCGGTGTCTTCGGAGCCGGGCGCGAGGACCGGTTCGAGTTCGGCTACGTTCCCGCGCACCCCCACTCCCCGGGCCCGCACGCGGACCGCGGCTTCCGTATCCACCCCGTCGGCCGCCCGGACACCGCCGACCGGCATGCCTCCCGCGGATTGCGGTTCGCGTTCGTCGCCGCCGGGGCGGTGTCGCTGGCCGCGGTCGCGCTGGGCGGCGTGACCACCGGCATTCCCCGCGACACCGCCGCGGACGCCCGTGGCGGCGCCGGCAGCGTGACGCCGACGCGCACGGCGGGCACGGGAGCGGCCGGCACGTCCGAGGCCCAGCGCCGCCGCCCGGTCGGGCCGCTGCTCATGCAGGGCACGCTGCTGGGCGAGACACCGGTCGCGACGACCTCGGTGTCCGCGCCGTCGCAGCCCGGGGCGCACGGCCCCGCCACCGGGCATTCCCTCGCCCCCATGCTGACCACACCGGTGGAAGCCGGTGCGGCCGCCGTGTCGCCGTTGATACGTCCGTTCGGCGCGACCCCGCCGGTCTCGCTGATCTCGTGGTCCAGCGCCCCCGGGCTGGCCCCGCCCGGTGTGCTCGCCGCACCCGTCCCCGACTCGACCCCCGTTCCCTCCCCGTCATCGCCGCCCTCCTCGTTCCCCTCCGCCGCCGGATCCTCCGCGCGCCCCGCTCGCTGATCGGCTCCTGCGCGGCTGCCCGCGAACCTGGTTGAATCCTGTGAGGCCGTGCCCGCGGCACCGTTTCGGGCACGGGGTCGACGATGCGCGGTCAGCCGCCGGGGCGCCCGGCCGTGGCCAGCTGTGGGGAGAACATGGACGAGGGGAAGCCGGTCTTGCCGGGGGAGGCCGTGGAGGACGCTCCGACACCGGTCGCCGCGAGCGAAGGCGACTTCGAACTGGCCCGCCCGGCCACCGCGGCCGACGCCGACGCCGGCCCTGCATCGAGGCACCTCACGGCCACGGCCGCCGAGAGCGCCGGGGCTGCGGGTGCCGGTTCCGGTTCGGGTGCTGCGGACGCCGGTGGCGAGGGTGCGTGCGCTGACATCGGCGCCGGCGCTGTCGGTGCCGGGGCTGCCGGGGCTGGGGAGTCCGGTGGGCGGGACAAGCCCCTGCACGATCCTGATCCGTACAGCACACCGCCGTACGGTGAGCCCGGTCCCTGGGCGCCGGCCCCGCCGGTCCAGCACCCGGCGACGACACCCGCCCACGGCACGACGCCCCCCTCCCCGCCGCCCGCGCACGACGGGGCGATTGCCGCCGCGGTTCCGCTGCCCGCCCATGGCGCTGCGATCCCTGGGTCGCTGTCTGCTGACGGCATGCCGGTCCCGGCGTCGCCGCCCGCCCATGGTGGGGCGATTGCCGCCGCGGCTCCGCCGCCCGCCCATGGCGCCCGGGTCTCTGGGTCGCTGTCTGCTGACGGCATGCCGGTCCCGGCTTCGCCGCCCGCGCATGGCACGGCGTTCCCGGCTCCGGTGACGGCGCCCGGTGTGCCGCACGACGTGCCGGCCGGAGCGGATGCGCCGCAGCCGGACCCGACGCTCTACCCAGCGCCGGGCGCGGTCCCGCAGCCGGACCCGACGTTCTACCCCGCGCCGGGCAAGGCCCCGCAGCCGGAGCCAACGCTCTACCCCGCGCCGGGCACGGCCCCGCAGCCGGACTCGACGCTCTATCGCGCGCCGGGCGCGGTCCCGCCGCTCGGGCCCTGGCAGCGCTATGACCCCTGGGCCGCGCCGGCTCCGCTCCAGCAGAACGGCGCCGCCGTCCCCACCGAGGGGCAGCGGCGTCGGCGGGCACGCAAGGCGCTCATCGGGGGCGCCCTGGCGCTGGCCCTGGTCTCCGGGGGCGTCGGCGGCATCGTGGGGGTGCACCTGGAGCGCAACGGCGGAGTGCCGGACGTCCATCTGCCGCAGGCGGGCAAGGAGCCCACCGGCCGGCCCGCGGACAGCGTGGCCGGGATCGCCGCACGCGCCCTGCCGAGCGTCGTCACGCTGCATGTGACCGGCAGCAGCGAACAGGGCACCGGCACCGGCTTCGTCCTGGACACGCGCGGCCACATCCTGACCAACAACCACGTCGTCGAGCCCGCCGGGGCGAGCGGCGACATAACGGTGACGTTCAGCGGCGGCCAGACCGCAAAGGCCCAGGTCGTCGGCCGGGACAGCGGCTACGACCTGGCCGTCGTCCGGGTCAAGGGCGTACACGGACTCAAGCCCCTGCCCCTCGGTAACTCCGACAACGTCCAGGTCGGCGACCCCGTCGTCGCCATCGGCGCCCCCTTCGACCTCTCCAACACCGTCACTTCCGGCATCATCAGCGCCAAGGAACGGCCCATCACGGCGGGCGGCGAGAGCGGGGACGGCAGCGATGTGTCGTACGTCGACGCGCTGCAGACCGACGCGCCCATCAACCCGGGCAACTCCGGCGGCCCGCTCCTCGACGCACAGGCCAGGGTCGTCGGCATCAACTCCGCCATCCGTTCGGCCGAGAGCGGCTCCGACACCCAGGGCGGCCAGTCCGGTTCCATCGGCCTCGGTTTCGCCATACCGGTCAACCAGGCCAGACGCGTCGCCGAAGAGCTGATCAACGACGGCCGGGCGACCCACCCGGTGATCGGGATCACCCTCGACATGGCCTACACCGGCGACGGCGCCCGCATCGGCACCAAGGGCGGTGACGGCGGCCCCGCCGTCACCACGGGCGGCCCCGGAGACCGGGCCGGTCTCCGGCCCGGTGACATCATCACCGAGATCGACGGACAACGCGTCCACTCCGGCGACGAACTGATCGTCAAGACCCGCGCCCAGCGCCCCGGCGACCTGCTGGACCTCACCGTCGAACGCGACGGCGAAGAGAAACACGTTTCGTTGGTGCTCGGTTCCTCAGGCCACAACTGACAGAAACCTCACCTCGGGGCAGTACCGGTCGGACAGGTCCGCCGGGTACCGTGGACCCGGCCCGGACCACGGAAACACCACAGACAACCGAGGGCCGAGGACCGAGGACATCGCAAGGAGCTTCAGGTGTTCAATGACATAGGACCGCTAGAGCTGGTGACGATCATTGTCCTCGCCGTGCTCGTCTTCGGTCCCGACAAGCTCCCCAAAGTCATTCAGGACGTGATGCGGACCATCCGCAAGGTCCGGGAGTTCTCGGAGAGCGCCAAGCAGGACATCCGCAACGAACTGGGTCCGGAATTCAAGGACTTCGAGTTCGAGGACCTCAACCCCAAGACGTTCATCCGCAAGCAGTTGGACAACGACGACCTCGGTCTGAAGGAGATCCGCAACGGCTTCGACCTGAAGAAGGAGATGGCCGAGGTCACCGACGCGGTCCACGGCCGGGAGAGCGAGGCACCGTCCTCGACCCCCTCTTCGTCTTCTTCCGGTGAGTCCGGCGGCCGGGTCGACATGACCAAGAAGCCCGAGCAGCCCGGCAAGGACGACCGTCCGCCCTTCGACGCGGACGCCACCTGACCGTACGGCCGGACCCGCGCAGCCACGCGTCCCGATGCGACCCCGCATCGGGACGTGACGCGTTTCATATCCCGTGCACGCGGCGCGCGACGCGAACCGGCCTGCCGCGCGACCCACGCACCGGGCGGTTTCCCTGCTGCCCGCGGCGGTGTGGATATGCTGCCGAGTTGTTGTGCGGACCGGACGAGTACGCCCGAAGGGGGGCGGGCCCCGTCCCGGTCCGACGAGAGCGAGGGAGGCGTCGGGGCACATGGAGACGACAAATGGAGCGGTCACGCAGCCATCGGCCGCGGCGGGCCGACGGCCGGCCCCCTCCGCGCGGCGCACGGTCGACGGCTATCTGCTGGCGCACTTCCCGTGGTACGGGCTCGACGAGGCGTTCACGGGGCCGCGCTGGCTGATGCAGGTCGGTACGGCGGCGGACGGCGCCGTCGAGCACGGGTCGATCGGGCACGGCGACGAACCCTCCGTCAGAAACGAGTACGCGGCCGGCTCCGCGGGCGAGCCCCGGGAGAAGTTCGCGGTCGTCGTGACCGTCGCCGCGAACCCGTCCCGGCACAGTGCCGACGGCACCGGGCTGCTGGAGGCCACGTCGGTCTCCTCGGCGGCGTGGCTGGCCGGCGTCGGGCTGCTGTCACTCACCTGGCCCGGGCACATGGACCACACCCTGCGGGACGAATGGCTGGAGCAGCAGACGGAGATCGCCTGGGCCCTGGCCGACGATCTGTCCGGTCCGGCGTGGTCGACGCTGTCGCTGCCCGTGGACGGCGTGCCGGCACCCTTCCACTACCAGGAGTCGGAATTCGGCTGGGTGCTCGCCGGCTCCACGCAGGAGGGGGTGCACCTGGGGGCGTATGGGCGGGGGATGAGCGCGTACGGTCTTGGGTTCGCCATGATCAAAGACATCTCGACCTACGGGTAGCCTGCGGCGCTTTCGCTGGTTGTGCAGTTCCCCGTGCCCCTTTTGAGCGCCTCTCTTGGGGGCGTTCGGCTGGTTCGGCGTGTGCGGGTTGTTTGTGGCTGGTCGCGCCGTTCCCCGCGCCGGTGGCGGGGTACGGCTTGGTGTGCCTGTGGGGGTCAGAACTTGTTGCGGGGGGTGATTCCCAGGGAGAGGCCGGACAGGCCTCGTTGGCGGCCGCCCAGTTTGCCGGCGATTGCGCGGAGTGCCGAACCCGCCGGGGAGTCCGGGTCGCTCAGGACCACCGGCTTGCCCTCGTCGCCGCCCTCGCGCAGGCGGACGTCGATGGGAATGTTGCCGAGCACGGGCACCGTCGTACCGGTCGTGCGGGTCAGGCCCTCGGCGACCACCTGGCCGCCGCCCGTGCCGAAGACGTCGACCATCTCGCCGCAGTGCGGGCAGGGCAGCCCGGACATGTTCTCGACCACGCCGACGATCTTCTGGTGGGTCTGTACGGCGATGGAGCCGGCGCGCTCGGCGACCTCGGCCGCGGCCTGCTGCGGGGTGGTCACGACCAGGATCTCGGCGTTCGGGATCAGCTGGGCGACGGAGATCGCGATGTCACCGGTGCCGGGTGGGAGGTCCAGGAGGAGGACGTCCAGGTCGCCCCAGTACACGTCGGCGAGGAACTGCTGGAGCGCGCGGTGCAGCATCGGGCCGCGCCAGACGACCGGGGCGTTGCCCGGGGTGAACATGCCGATGGAGATGACCTTCACGCCGTGCGCGGACGGCGGCATGATCATGTTCTCGACCTGGGTGGGGCGGCCGTCGGCGCCCAGCATGCGCGGCACGCTGTGGCCGTAGATGTCGGCGTCGACGACACCGACCTTCAGTCCGTCGGCCGCCATCGCCGCGGCCAGGTTCACCGTCACCGAGGACTTGCCGACGCCTCCCTTGCCGGACGCGACCGCGTACACCCGGGTGAGGCTGCCCGGCTTGGCGAACGGGACCTCGCGCTCGGCCTGGCCGCCGCGCAGCGCCGTCGCCAGTTCCCTGCGCTGCTCGTCGCTCATCACGTCGAGCGTCACCTCCACGCGGGTGACGCCGTCGACGCGGGAGACCGCCTCCGTCACGCGCTGGGTGATCGTGTCGCGCATCGGGCAGCCGGAGACCGTCAGGTACACGGTGACCGCGACCGCTCCGTCCGCGCTGATCTGCACCGATTTGACCATCCCCAGTTCGGTGATGGGTCGGTTGATCTCGGGGTCGTTCACCGTCGCCAGTGCCTGGCGCACCGCGTCTTCCGTAGCCATAAGGTCGATGGTACGGCGCCCGGTGGGGCCCCCGGTAAGCCCCCGTCAGCGGTCGTCCGTGTCACGTCCCGGCGGCCGTTCCGGCTGTTCCGCCGGGACCACGACCTGCCCGTCGCGGCGGCGCGGCGACTCCAGGTCCTTGACGAGGTCCTGAAGTTCGGAGCGGATCCAGTCCCGGGTCGCCACCTCGCCCAGGCCCATCCGCAGCGCGGCGATCTCGCGGGTCAGATACTCGGTGTCCGCGATGGACCGCTCGTTCTGTTTGCGGTCCTGTTCCAGGTTGACGCGGTCGCGGTCGGCCTGCCGGTTCTGCGCGAGCAGGATCAGCGGGGCGGCGTAGGAGGCCTGGAGCGAGAGCATCAGCGTCAGGAAGATGAAGGGGTACTGGTCGAAGCGCAGGAAGGACGGCGCAGCGATGTTCCACAGCACCCACAGCACGATGACGACCGTCATCCAGACGATGAAGCGTCCGGTGCCGAGGAAGCGGGCGATCTTCTCCGACAGCCGGCCGAACGCCTCCGGGTCCCACTCCGGCAGCAGCCGCCGCCGGCGCTGGCCCGGCTGGTCGAGACGGGCGGTGCGGGGCCGGGCGGCGGCGGTGGCGCCGGCGGGGCTGCGCTCGCGGGTGCCCTCGCGCTCGGGGGTCATGGCGCGCTCGTCCCCTCGTCCAGATGGAACTCCGTCTCCCGCCAGTCGTCGGGCAGCATGTGGTCCAGGACGTCGTCCACGGTCACCGCGCCCAGCAGCGCCCCGGCCTCGTCCACGACCGGCGCCGCGACCATGTCGTACGTGGCGAAGAACCCGGCGACGACCGGCAGCGTGGCGTCCGGGGCGAGGGTCTGCAGATCGTCGTCGACGAGCGAGCTGCACAGGGTGTACGGCGGGTCGCGCAGCAGACGCTGGAAGTGCACGGTGCCCAGGTATTTGCCGGTCGGGGTGTCGTCGGGCGGCCGGCAGACGTAGACCTGGGCGGCCAGGGCCGGGGACAGATCGCGGTTGCGGACGCGGGCGAGGGCGTCGGCGACGGTGGCGTCCGGCCGCACCACGATCGGCTCCGTCGTCATGAGCCCGCCGGCCGTGTGCTCCTCGTACGACATCAGCCGCCGCATGTCGGCCGCGTCGCCGGGCTGCATCAGGCTCAGCAGCCGTTCCTTGTCCTGCTCGGGCAGCTCACCGAGCAGGTCGGCCGCGTCGTCCGGGTCCATGGCCTCCAGGATGTCGGCGGCCCGCTCCTCCTTCAGCTTGCCCAGGATCTCGATCTGGTCGTCCTCGGGCAGCTCCTCCAGGACGTCGGCGAGACGGTCGTCGTCGAGGGCGGCGGCGACCTCGGCGCGCCGCTTGGCGGACAGGTGGTGCAGCACGTTGGCGAGGTCGGCGGGGCGCAGCTGCTCGAAGGTGGCGAGCAGGCTCTCGGCGCCCTGCCCGTGCTCCTCCAGCGAGAACCCGCTGACAGCAGACCACTCGACGGTCAGCGTCTCGCCCGCCCGTCGCCCGCCCCCTTTCCAGGGCAGGGCCATACGCCTTTCCTCACCGGTCCGCCGGAATGCGCCGCCCTTCCTGCCCTTGCGCACGAAGACGCGGTCGACCTCCCAGTCCCGACGAGCAGGCAGCTGCTGCACGGCCACGTCCAGTACGGTGACCTCCTCGCCGGTCTCGGCCAGGGTGACGCGGCGGTCGAGCAGTTCCCCGAGGACGAGGCGTTCGGTGGGCCGCTGCTCGAAGCGGCGGACGTTGAGCACCCCGGTGGTGATGATCTGGCCGGACTCGATGCTGGTCACCCGGGTCATGGGCAGGAAGATGCGGCGCCGGGTGGGCAGTTCGACGACGAGGCCGAGCAGGCGCGGGGGACGCCGTCCGACGCGCAGCATGACGACGAGATCCCGCACACGGCCCACCTGGTCGCCGTTCGGGTCGAAGACGGGGACCCCGGCCAGGTGCGAGACGAAGATCCGGGGGACGCCGGCTGCCATGACGGTGCTTCCTCAGTTTCCTTGGCTTCCTCTGCGTACGGCAGGCCGCCGGCCGCGGCCTTCCGTGTCCGGCCGTGTCCCCCTTTCCGAATTGCCCGCTCGGTGGGCTTCAGGCTAGCCCGTCCCGATCGGATACGCCCTGGTGAGCGGTCCGGACGGACTGGCTCCGCCAAGGCCCGACGGCCCCGGTACGCTGCCGTACGCCGCTTGGCCTCCAGCAGAAAGGCAGCCCCACCTGTGACCGTGATTGCGCAGGGCCGTATCCGCCGGGCCGCGTTGGTGGCCGCGATGTGCGCGCTGGCCGTGACGGGCGCGACAGGGCTCACGGGGTGCAGCGAGGATCCGGACGCGGGCACCAACGGGGTGGGCAAGCTGCCCGCCGACAAGATCCAGTCCCAGACCCGGGCGGCGGCGGACTCTGCCCGCGCGGTGCGGCTGTCGGGGACCGTGGTGACCAGCGGGAGGACGTACAAGCTCGACATGCGTCTGAAGGCCGACGGCGGCACCGGGTCGGTGACCTCGCAGGGGGCGACCTTCCGGCTGCTGCGGGTCGGCGAGCAGCTGTATCTGAAGGCCGACGCGGACTTCTGGAGCCATGCGGACGGCGGCGGCGCGAAGGGCGGCGAGACGGCGACCGTGGAGAAGCTGGGCGGCAAGTATGTGAAGGTGCCGCAGGGCGACCCCGCGTACAAGAAGTTCAGCGGCTTCACGGACAAGGACGTGCTCCTCGACGGGCTGCTGACCCTGCACGGCGCCCTGGCGACCGCCGGCCACCACGAACAGTCCGGCGTCCGCACCATCCGCATCACCGGCGACAAGGGCGCAGGCGGCAGCCTCGACGTGTCCCTGGAGGGCCGGCCGTACCCGCTCAGCCTGACCCGCGCGGGCGACGCGGGGACGCTCCGCTTCTCCGACTGGGGCAAGGACTTCACCGTCGCCGGGCCGGCGAAGGACGAGACGGTGGACTACGGCAGACAACTGCCGACGTCGTGAGCGGCCGGCCGCCCGCGACTGCGCCGGCGGCTCGGGCGTTCCTGGTTCAGTGATCGCCCGGCAGGTGCCGCAATCCGTTCTCCAGCAGCGCGAACGCGTGTTCCGCGTCGGCCACCGCGCCCGTGAGGCGCGCGTCGGCCGGCTCTCCGTACGCGAGGCGTGCGGCGTTGTCCTGTGCCAGTGCCCAGTGGACCGCGACGATCTGCACGGCGGCCAACCGCGCCGTCAGCTCCGGGATGTCCGCCGTTTCCCGCAGTGCTCGGGCGAGCCCGCGTTCGGCGCCGGTCCTGAACCGTTCCATCCGGGCCACCAGTGAGGGCGTGTCGAGGATCATCCGGGTGACCCGCAGCACCTGGGGATGGTCGTTGAGCCCGGTGACCGGGTCCCGCTCGCGCAGCCCCCTGAGGAAGTGCTCGCGCACCGCGGCCAGCGGAGCGGTACCGGGCTGACGGGCCCGCACGACGCGGGCGAGTTCGGTCTCGTGGTCGGCGAGGAGATGCACCACGAGGTCTTCCTTCGCCGGGAAGTAGGCGAAGAGCGTGCGCTTGGACACCTCGGCCGCCTCGGCCACCTGGGCGACCGAGACCTGCTGGAAGCCGTGTTCGAGGAACAGGGTGATCGCCGCGTCGGAGATCGCCGCGCGGGTCCGCTGCTTCTTCCGCTCCCGTAGCCCTGGCTTGTCGTCCACGGCGCACACCGTAACAGATCTCTTCCCCAGGGATATTTCTGCACCTGGTATACATTTACTCCGAGGCGGAGACTAATCCGAAGCGGGAGACGGCAGGAAGGACGAAGGGGAAGTGAAGGTGTTGGCCGAGAACGAGACCGAGGTCGTCGTCGCGGGCGCCGGCCCGACCGGACTGATGCTGGCGTACGAACTGGCACTGGCCGGGGTCGAGACCCTGGTACTGGAGAAGCTGCCCCGGACCGTCGAGCAGGTGAAAGGCGGCGGGATCCAGCCCCGTACCGCGGAGATGCTGGAACTGCGCGGACTGCTGGAACCATTGCTGAAACGGGCCGTTTCCCGTGATCCGGTGGGCGGCCACTTCGCGGGCCTGCCCGTCCCGCTGGACTGCACACCCTGGCGGACCAGGCACCCCCACCCGATCGCGATCCCCCAGTGGGAGATCGAGAAGGTGCTCGAAGCGCGGGCGATCGCCGCGGGCGCGCGGGTGCTGCGCGGCGCCGCCGTCTCAGGGGTCGAGCAGGACGGCGACGGTGTGGTCGTGACCGCGGCAGGCCGGGCGGTGCGGGCCCACTACCTGGCGGCGTGCGACGGCGGCCACAGTACGGTGCGGAAACTGCTCGGACTGCCCTTTCCCGGCCGGCCCGGCACACAACAGGCGGCGCTGGCCGACATCCGCCTGACCGCCGCTTCACCGCTGGTGCCGCGGCAGTTGGGGCACATGAGCGAGCTGACCCGTCACGCGGGCGGCTACTGGGCCATGCTGGTCCCCCTCGGCGACGACCGGTACCGGTTCACCTTCGGGCACGCGGAACCGGCGGACGTCGACCGCGACACCGCCGTCACCCACGAGGAGATCACCGCCGCGCTCCATGTCGTCTACGGCCGTGACACCACCCTCGGCGGCGTGGACAACTCCTCGCGGTTCAGCGACGCCACCCGACAACTGGAGCAGTACCGCGCGGGTCGCGTCCTGTTCGCCGGCGACGCCGCGCACATCCATCCGCCGCTCGGCGGACAGGGGCTCAACCTCGGCATACAGGACGCGTTCAACCTCGGCTGGAAACTGGCCGCGGCCGTCCAGGACCGGGCGCCGAGCGGCCTGCTGGACAGCTACCACGCCGAACGGCATCCGGTCGCGGCTCAGGTCCTGCACCACACGTCGGCCCAGCGCGTCCTGGCCGACCCGGACCCGAGCGAGGACATGGCCGCGCTGCGCGACATCGTCATCGACCTGCTGCGCCTGCCCGACACCAACCGCCACCTCGCGGGACTGATGTCCGGCCTCTCACTGCGCTACCCGCTGCCCGGCGATCACCCGCTCACCGGACAGCGCATGCCGGACGCCGACCTGATCACCGAGGACGGCCCCACCCGGCTGCCGACGCTGTTCGGCTCGGGGCACGCCGTCCTGCTCGACCTCGGCGGGACCGTACCGGCCGGCCTCCGGCTCCCGCCGCGGGTCGACCTCGTCCGCGCCACATGCCCCGACGCCCCGGCCACCGCCCTGCTCATCCGCCCCGACGGCTATATCTGCTGGGCCACGGACGGCTCCGCCGCCCCCGCCGATTCCCTGCTCACCACAATCGCCGACAACCTCACGAAGTCCCCCTGACCCCCAGCGGCACCACGTCGTCGACCGACCCGAACTCCCGCCACCACGACAGCCCCCGATCGGCGGTGCCCGGCGGATGCCCCGCTCCCAGCGACGGGGCCCGCCCCTTCTCCCCACCGCGACGACGCTCAGCCCCGACGGCGTCGCCCGGCGGCCCCGAACCAGACGTGCCCCTTCCTCGCCGCGGCGGCCGTCGGCCGGGATTCCCAGCGACGGGGCCCCGCTCCTTCTTCCCTCCGCGACGCCGCCCAGCCACGATGGCGGTGCTCGGCGGCGCCGAACCAGGCGTGCCCCTTCCTCGCCGCGACGGCCGTCGGCCGGGATTCGCAGCGACGGGGCCGCACCCCTTCCCGCCGCGACGGTGCTCAGCCCTGACGGTGTGGTCGGGCGGTGCCGGACCAGGCGTGCCCCTTCTCCGCCGCGATGGCCGTCAGCTGCGATTCGCAGCGACGGGGCCGCACCCCTTCCCGCCGCGACGGTGCTCAGCCCTGACGGTGTGGTCGGGCGGTGCCGGACCAGGCGTGCCCCTTCTCCGCCGCGATGGCCGTCGGCCGCGATTCGCAGCGACGGGGCCGCACCCCTTCCCGCCGCGACGGTGCTCAGCCCTGACGGTGTGGTCGGGCGGTGCCGGACCAGGCGTGCCCCTTCCTCGCCGCGATGGCCGTCGGCCGGGATTGGCAGCGACGGGGCCCCGCCCCTTCTTCCCTCCGCGCCGGCGCTCAGCCCCGACGGCGTCGCCCGGCGGCCCCGAACCAGGCGTGCCCCTTCCTCGCCGCGACGGCGGTCGGTCGTGGTGGTGATCGGCTACGACGGTGGTACCCGGCAGGGCAACGCGCGGGCCCGGCCGTCGGGCGTGCGTGGGACGGCCGCCCTGCGCCCAGCGACGGGGCTTGCCCCCTCTTTTCGCCGGGGTGGCGATCAGCCACCGCGGTGTTGCCGACGGTGCCGTATGCGCCCGGCGCCCGTGGATAAGGGTCAGCTTCGCTTTCTGCGTTTTGCCAGGAGGCGCGGCAGGGCCGCCGGGACCGGGCGGCGGGTCGTCGCGGACGTCGGCAGCGGAGGCGCGGCAAGCGGCCCCTCCGGGAGGGCCGCCGTCGCCCCCGTAGGCGTCAGCCGGAGCACCCGGCACTCGCGGGACCAACGGCCCGTCATGGCCTCGCCGTCGGCCGCGTTGAGCCGCTTGCCCTTCAGCTCGGTCACCGCGGCCTCCCACTCCGCGGACCCCGCCGGGAGTTCGGACACCGTCGCCGTCCAGGTGACCAGCCGGCCGCCCTTGTCCTTGCTGCGCACGGTCACCTCGGCCGAGCCGCCGTCGGCGAGCCCGGGCAGCGGCTGTTCCCCGGGCCCGTCGCCGACCAGGCACACCGCACCGTCGTGCCACGCGTGCCACAGCGCACGCGCGGCGGGCGCCCCGGCACCGCGGACCCAGACGAGCCCGGACTTCTTCGTGGCCTCCTCGACGAGGGCACGGTCGAGCAGCTCGCTTGTCATGCGCCCAGCCTAACCAGCCGCCCCGCCGCCGACCGCCGACCGCCGGTCGCCGACCGTCCTCGCCGTCACAGCCAGCCGTTGCGCTTGAGCGTGCGGTGGATGGTCAGACACAGGGCCACCGTGACGCCCATGATCAGCGGGTAGCCGTACTTCCACTTCAGCTCGGGCATGTGCTGGAAGTTCATGCCGTACACGCCGCACACCATCGTCGGCACCGCGATGATCGCGGCCCACGCCGTGATCTTCCGCATGTCCTCGTTCTGCGCGACCGACGCCTGCGCCAGGTTGGCCTGGAGGATGGAGTTGAGCAGTTCGTCGAAGCCCACTACCTGCTCCTGGACCCGGGCGACATGGTCGGCGACGTCCCGGAAGTACTTCTGGATCTCCGGATCGATCAGCCGCATCGGCCGCTCGCTCAGCAGTTGCATGGGCCGCAGCAGGGGCGAGACCGCGCGCTTGAACTCCAGCACCTCGCGCTTGAGCTGGTAGATCCGCGCCGAGTCCACACCGCGCCCCGCCCCGCCCTTGCGGCTCGGCGAGAAGACCTCGGTCTCCACCTCGTCGATGTCGTCCTGCACGGCGTCGGCGACCGCGATATACCCGTCGACGACATGGTCGGCGATCGCGTGCAGCACGGCCGACGGCCCCTTGGCGAGCAACTGCGGGTCGTCCTGCAGCCGGTGCCGCAGTGCCCGCAGCGAACCCTGCCCGCCGTGCCGGACGGTGATGAAGAAGTCCCGCCCGGTGAAGCACATGACCTCGCCGGTCTCCACGACCTCGCTGGTGGCGGTGAGCTGGTCGTGCTCGACGTAGTGGACGGTCCGGAAGACGGTGAACAGCGAGTCGTCGTACCGCTCCAGCTTCGGCCGCTGGTGCGCCTGCACGGCGTCCTCCACGGCCAGCGGGTGCAGCCCGAACTCGCTTGCGATACCGGAGAATTCGGCCTCCGTGGGCTCGTGCAGCCCGATCCAGACGAACCCCCCGTCACGCCGCACCTGGCGCATCGCCTCGTGCGGGGTCAGCGGCTCGGCGCTCTCGATCCGGGTGCCGTCCCGGTAGACGGCGCAGTCGACGACGGCCGAGGGGGTCGAGGGGTCGCGGGTGGTGTCGTAGCTCCCGCTGTCCCGGCGCGGAGCGCTCTTGCGCAGGGAGGGGCGGGAGGGACGGACCACGGCACGCAGGTCGCGAATCATCGACATGGCGGGCTCCTTCGCGGTGGGCGGCGAAGCGCGAAAGGGCCGCGATGACGGCTGGAACTACCCGGAATGAGGACGTCCTGTGTGCGGATGTTTGGCACGTCCACAAAGCGGGGAGCACCGCACCGTCGCGGTGGCGAGCTTCGCTGCTGATTCAGATCAGACAGATCAGGCAGGGCAGAACGAAGTGCTCTTCCGAAAGCGCGTACGACGGCGCGAGCGCGAGAGGTGGCGGTAGGCCAGATCCGGAGCGGCTACATCAACAGCCGGAAGAGCGAGTGGTACTGCACGGTCGACTTCGATCCATGGCAGCCCCACCTCCTCCAGCCGGTCCCCCGTAAGGGACGGTCCATCCCCCGTAGGGGAGTCTCACAGGCGTCGGGACTCGATGCGACGCTTCTGCGTGCTGCCCCGAACCACCGGCCAAGAGTATCAGCCGACCGCGGTGTCAAGGTGCCGCTTTGCCCGCTGCTGACGAGTTCTATGCTCGCCGCATGGTTGATGTTCTTCCTCTGGTCGAAGCACGGTTGTGCGGCGCGCTGGGCGAACCGGACGCGCGCGCGGCGGTCACCTTCCTCGGCACGGACCGTATCGAGGTGCTCCGCTTCCAGGACCGCGACCGCGAGGGAGCCGTCGTCCGCTACGCCACGCTCGGCATGTCCGCACACCCCATGACGGAGCCCACGGCGATGCTCGCCGACCCCGTCCGGGGTCCCCGCGCCGAGTTGGTCCTGTCCGTCCGTGCCGGCCTCGCCGACACCGACAAGGTGCTCCGCCCGCTCGCCGTGCTGGCCGCCTCGCCGCAGGTGGAGGGCGTGGTGGTGACCCCGGGCGCCTCCCTCGACGTGGGGGAGCCGCTGTGGCCCGGCGCGCCCTTCGGCTCGGTCCTGGTGGCCGAGCCGGGCGGACTGGTCGAGGACCTGGAACTGGACGCGCCGATGGATCCCGTACGGTTTCTGCCGCTGCTGCCGATGACCCCGAACGAGGCCGCCTGGAAGCGCGTGCACGGCGCCCAGGCCCTCCAGGAGCGCTGGCTGACGAACGGGACGGACCTGCGGGACCCGGCCCGCGGATCCGTGCAGCTCGGCTGATCCGAGCCGGTCCGAGGGCGACCCGGACGTGATCGATCTCACCGAACCCTGGCCGGAACCGGTCAGTTGGCGAAAACGCCCACACCGCCCTCGGTGGCCTGCCGGGTTTCCGGCTCCTCGGCCTCGTCGGTGAGCGCGGCCCGCCGTACGACGACCACGAGCGCGCCGATCAGCGCGGTGACCGCCGCCACCACGAACGGGATGCGGTCGTCGGTCCACTCCTCGATCTTCGGCGCGCAGCAGGGAGCCGCCGCGGCGCAGTCTGCGGGGCGTCGGAGACGCCCGGTGCCGGTTCGGTGCAGACGGTGTTGTTCACGCCGACGAAGGCGCCGGACAGGACGGTGCAGACGAGGGCCGTGGTGTGGTCGCCGTAGCCGAGCACGAGCACCAGCACGTCCGCGGCGAGCAGCGTGTGGCCCGCTGCCGGGCGCGGTGCGGGCGGGGATTCCGTCCGGACGGGTGATCGTCCTTGACGTGGCGGTGTGCGGGTAGGACCGTGGGGCCCTATGAGGGGCGAACCCAGTTGCCCGAAGTGCGGTGGCCGGGTCAGGGCTCCCGGACTCTTCGCCGATTCCTGGCAGTGCGATGTGCACGGGACGGTGCATCCGCTGCAGCCCGTGATCCCGCCCAGCGTCGAGGCCCTCAGCGTGGTCGTCCATCGGACGCAGGTGCCGGTGTGGATGCCCTGGCCGCTGCCGGTCGGCTGGCTGTTCACGGGGGTGGCCTACGCGGGCGACGACCGCAGCGGCGGCAGGGCGACCGCGGTGGCCTGCTCGGGGCCCGGCCCGCTCGGGGGCATGGGCGAGCTGATCCTGGTCGCCGAGGAACTGGGCGTCGGCCTCGGCGCGCGCTACGCGGGCATCGCCGGCCCCGACCCGGGGCCGCACATGAACGTCGAGAAGCCGCCCCAGGCCAAGGTGCTGGCGGCCGGTCGCCCGACCCCGCTCTGGCATGTCACCGGCGCCCCGGTCGACCGTGCGGTCTTCGCGGGCGAGGCCCGCGGGTTGTGGCTGTGGGCCGTGGTGTGGCCGGAGCAGACGGGTCTGCTCATGTACGACGAACTGGTGCTGACGGACCTGCGGGACGCGGGCGCCGAGCTGGACCTGGTGCCCTGCGGAGCGCTGTCGCCGCGGCTGCTTGAACCCTGAGTGCCGACCGCGGGCCGGCCGTGCGGCGACGGTCGGAGGATGCCGCGGGAAGGCCGGGAACTGTAGGGGGCGCAGGCGTCCTCTGGCCGTGACACCGCACCCGTGGACGCCCGTTATCCTTAGGTGTCCCTTCGGTCCCGTCCCCGCCTGGAGCCCGCGTCGTGCGCATCGACCTGCACTGCCACTCCACGGCGTCCGACGGCACGGACACCCCGGCCGAACTGGTGCGCAACGCCGCCGCGGCCGGTCTTGACGTCGTCGCGCTGACCGATCACGACACCACCCGCGGCCATGCCGAAGCCATCGCCGCGCTCCCGCCGGGGCTCACCCTCGTCACGGGCGCCGAGCTGTCCTGCCGTGTCGACGGCATCTCCCTGCATCTGCTGGCCTACCTCTTCGACCCCGAGGAGCCCGCCCTGCTCGCCGAGCGCGAGCTGGTCCGCGACGACCGGGTGCCGAGGGCCCAGGGCATGATCGCCAAGCTGAACGAGCTGGGTGTCCCGGTCACCTGGGAGCAGGTGAAGCGGATCGCGGGCGACGGCTCCGTCGGCCGGCCGCATGTCGCTTCCGCGCTGGTCGAACTGGGCGTCGTACCGACCGTGGGCGACGCGTTCACCGAGGACTGGCTGGCCGACGGCGGACGGGCCTTCGTGGCGAAGCACGAGACCGACCCGTTCGAGGCCATCCGGCTGGTCAAGGCGGCCGGCGGCGTCACCGTCTTCGCGCATCCGGCCGCCGCCAAGCGCGGCCGTACGGTGCCGGAGTCCACCATCGCCGAGATGGCCGCGGCCGGCCTCGACGGCATCGAGGTCGACCACATGGACCACGACGCGGCGGCCCGGACCCGGCTGCGCGGACTGGCGAAGGACCTGGGGCTGCTGGTCACGGGCTCCTCGGACTACCACGGCAGCCGCAAGCCCGTGGCGCTCGGCGAGTACACCACGGACCCCGAGGTCTACGGCGAGATCACCCGGCGTGCGACCGGCGCGTTCCCGGTGCCCGGGGCCGGCGGGGCCTGACACCCGCCCGCGCCCCCCGTACGTCTCTTCCGCAAGGCTCTGCTGCACCCATGGTCGACCTCACCGTCTTCGGTTCCCTGTTCCTCACCCTCTTCGTCATCATGGATCCCCCCGGGATCACCCCGATCTTCCTCGCGCTGACCGCCGGACGCCCCGCCAAGGTGCAGAAGCGGATGGCGTTCCAGGCCGTCTGCGTGGCCGGCGGGGTGATCGCCGTCTTCGGCCTGCTGGGCCATCGGATCCTCGACTATCTGCATGTCTCCGTGCCCGCGCTGATGATCTCGGGCGGACTGCTGCTCCTGCTGATCGCGCTCGACCTGCTCACCGGCAAGACGGACGAGCCGAAGCAGACCAAGGACGTCAATGTCGCCCTCGTACCGCTGGGCATGCCGCTGCTGGCCGGTCCGGGTGCCATCGTGTCGGTCATCCTGGCCGTGCAGAAGGCCGACACCGTGGCCTCGCAGGTCTCGGTGTGGTCGGCGATCCTCGCCGTCCATGTCGTGCTGTGGCTGGCGATGCGCTATTCGCTGCTGATCATCCGGGTCATCAAGGACGGCGGGGTGGTGCTGGTGACGCGGCTCGCGGGCATGATGCTCTCCGCCATCGCCGTGCAGCAGATCATCAACGGGATCACCCAGGTGATCAAGGGCGGCTGAGCCACGGGCGGACCCGGCGGCCCCGCCTCATGCGCAGGGCCCCCGTCGGCGTCGATGCCGCGCGGGGGCCCTGAAAGCTCTTCGACGGTGGTCCGTGATCCGGGTGATCCCTGACCGGTGATCCGCTTGCTGAGTGTCCGTGCTTGCTGAGTGTCTGTTACGAGGCCGTGCTCTCGGCGGGTCGGATCCACAGCCGCTGTCCGATGGCGGCGGCCTGCTGCACGATCCGGTTGACGGAGGCGGCGTCCACGACGGTGCTGTCCACGGGCGTCCCGTCGACCTCGTCGAGTCGCATGATCTCGAAGCGCATGGCTTCTCCCTTCGTCTCGTTGTTCCGTCTGAGTCAACGGGATGCTTGTTACAAACATTCCCTACGCTAAGGAAATTTTTCGAACAACTAATTACTGACCGGTAAGAGGTTATTACGAGACTGACCGGGACCGGTTGTGTTCGCAGCGTGACCGCCGAGACAATGGAGGTGATGAACGACGACCAAGCCGGCATCCAGGCCCGCATCGACCGCACCAACGAGCTGCTCCAGCGCATGCTCGCCGAAGTGGCGAAGACGCCCTCGACCCACGCGATCTTCGTGGACGCCGGATACCTCTACGCGGCCGCGGGCCGACTGGTGGCCGGGACCGAGGACCGGCGCGCCTTCGACCTCGACGCGGAGGGCCTGATCGAAGCGCTCATCGACCGCGCCCGCACCATCTTCGCGGACAGCCGGCTGCTCCGGGTCTACTGGTACGACGGCGCCCGGCGTCGCATCCACACCGCCGAGCAGCAGTCCATCGCCGAACTCCCCGACGTGAAGGTCCGCCTCGGCAACCTCAACGCCAACAACCAGCAAAAAGGCGTCGACTCTCTCATCCGCACCGACCTGGAGTCCCTGGCCCGGCACCGCGCCATCAGCGACGCGGCGCTCATCGGCGGCGACGAGGACCTGGTCTCCGCGGTGGAGGCGGCCCAGGGCTACGGCGCCCGGGTCCACCTCTGGGGCATCGAGGCACCCGAGGGCCGCAACCAGGCGGAGCCCCTGCTCTGGGAGGTCGACAGCCAGCGCACCTTCGACCTGGACTTCTTCAAGCCGTACGTCGCCCGGCGCACCGCCCCCGTCTACGACGGCACGGCGAACCGGCCCACACGCGAGGACGTCCGCTTCGTGGGTGCCCAGATCGCGGCGAAGTGGCTGTCCGCGCGCGGCCGGGAGGCCCTGCTGGAACTGCTGCCAGGGCACCCCTATCTGCCCGGCTCGGTCGACCAGGACCTGCTGGTCGAGGCCGAAGGGCTGCTCCAGTACTCGCTGCGCGGCCAGGCGGAGCTGCGGCGCGCGCTGCGGGACGGCTTCTGGGAGCACCTGCAGACGCAGTACTGATCCGGTGGCGGGCCGGGGTCTAACCGTCCCCGCGTGTGCGGTTCTCGCTCTCCCCGCGTGTGCGGTTCTCGCTCTCCCCGCGTGTGCGGTTCTCGTCCTCTTCGCCCGTACGGTACTCGCCGTCCTCGCCTGTGCCGTCCCAGAAGCCTGTGCCGTCCCAGAAGTCGGCGATCGCTCGGGCCGTCGGGAGCGGCTGGTCGGTGTTGGGCGAGTGCTCCGCACCCGCGACGACGGTCCGGCGGGCCCCGAGCCGTACGGCCATGTCGTCAAGGAGCGGCACCGGCCAGGTGTCGTCGGCCGCGCCGGACAGCACATGGAACGGCAGCCCCGCCGCGGCGAGTTCGCCGACGCGGTCCGGCTCGATGCACAACTGGCGGCCGGTGGCGATCAGTTGGGCCGGCCTGTTGCCAAGCCAGCGCCGGCGCAGTGCCGCCCGGTCGTCCGGACCGCCGTCGACCTCGGTCTCCTCCGGCGGCTCCATCGCCTCGATGGCGTCCCACACCTCCGCCATCGACATCACGGCGAGGGCGTCCCGCAGCAGCTTGACGCGCTGCTGCTGGGAGGCGGAGATCTGCGCCGGGCCGGAGGCCATCAGGGTGAGCGAGCGGAACACGGCCCCGTCGAGCAGCACGGCCGCCCGCGCGATCTGCCCGCCCAGGGAGTGCCCCAGCAGGTGCACCGCAGTGCCCAGGGCCGCCGCCTGCGCCAGCACGTCCTGCGCCAACTCCCGCTGTGCATAGGCGGATTCGTCGTGCTCCGGGCCGTCCGACTCGTACTGCCCGCGTCCGTCCACGGCCACGGCCCGATAGCCGCGCCGTGCGAGCGGCACGAGCAGCGGATGGAAATCCTCCTTGCTCCCGGTGAACCCGGGCAGCAGCAGCGCGACCCCCCGCGGCTCCACACCGTCGGCCACGGGCGAGTCGACCACGGCGAACTCGCCACGCGCGGTACGCAACGCGTAGGCACGGGCACCGGGAGGCGGAACGAAGGAGGGTGGCCTGCTCATGCCCCAGAGGTTATCGGCCACCGGGGCCGGGAGCAGAACGGGCGGAGGACCCCGGATGAATCCCGCCAACCCGCCGACCGATCTCGCGCGAGGTGACGCCGCCAGGGCGTGACGGTGGGGTGCCGTGTGCGGGAACGCCGACGGCCCGGTCCCGCTGGGCGGGCCGGGCCGTCGGCGTGGGCGTGGCGGCGGTGCCGGTCAGGCCTCCGGGGATTCCGCCGCCGCGGCGGTCTTGCGGGTCCTGCGCGCCCTGGGCTTCGTCTCCGCGGCCGCGTCGGTGGCCTCGGCGTCGGCCGTGTCCGCCAGGGCCGTGGCCTTGCGCGTGCGGCGCCTCGGCTTGACCTCCGGCTCCTCGGTGGCCTGCGCCGGGATCCCGGCGGTCACCGGTGCGGCGGCTGCCTTCCGGGCCCGACGAACCTTCGGCTCGGCCTCGGCGGTTGCCTCCGGCGTGTCCGCGGTGTCCACGGTGACGGTCGCCTTGCGGGTGCGCTTCGGCTTCGCCTCGGCCTCCGCCGGTGCCTCGGCGGCAGCGGTGGTCTTGCGGGTGCGCTTCGGCTTGGCCTCCGTGGCCTCCGCCGTGTCCACGGCGGTCTCGGCCGCGGTCGCGGTCTTGCGGGTGCGGCGTGGCTTGGCCTCGGTGGTGGCCTCCGGCGTGCCGGTGGTGTCCGCGGTGGCGGTCGCCTTGCGGGTGCGCTTCGGCTTTGCTTCGGTGCTCTCGGCCGTGTCCACTGCGGTCTCGGCGGCGGCCGTGGTCTTGCGGGTGCGCTTCGGCTTCGCCTCGGCCTCCGCCGTCTCCGCCGGCGCCTCGGCGGCAGCGGCGGTCTTGCGGGTGCGCTTCGGCTTCGCCTCGGCCTCCGCCGTGTCCACGGCGGTCTCGGCCGCGGTCGCGGCCTTACGGGTGCGGCGGCGGGGCGTGGCGGCCTCCGCAGTCTCCGCGACGTCGGCCGTTCCCTGCGCCTCCTCGGCGGGGACCTGCGCGGCGGCGGCCTTACGGGTCCGACGGGCCTTGGGCTTCGCCTCAGCGGCTTCGGCGGTGTCCATCGCCGCTTCGGCAGCGGTCGCCGTCTCGGCCGCAGCTGCCGTCTTGCGTGTACGGCGACGCGGCTTCGCCGGCGCCTCCGACTCCGCAACCGCCGCTGCCTCCGCTGCCTCCGGCGCGGGCGCCGCGGCCACGGGCTCGACGACCGGCGCGGGTTCGACGACCGGCTCGGGCCGGACGACGGCCTGAGCCTCGACGCTCGCCTCGGGCCGGACGCTCGCCTCGGGCCGGACGGCGGCCTCGGGTGCGGCGATCGCCTCGGGTGTGCTCTCGGCCGGTGTCGCCGCGCGCTCGCGCTCCGTCGCCTTGCGCGTGCGTCGGCGGCGCGGCTGCCGCTCGGGAACCTCGACCGTGCCCTCCGCCGTCGTCAGGGCGGCCTCGCCGGTCGGCGCCGGCTCGGTCGCCGCGGCGACCGCCACCGGCTCCGCGGGCGCCCCGCCACGGGTGCGGCGACGGCGGCGCGGCGTACGCGGCGCCGTGACCTCCTCCGCGGTGACGGCCTCGGCGGCCGGCACCCCGGAGTCGGCCGGCACAGCCCCGGACCCGGCGGGTGCCGAGTCGAGCGGTGCCCCGCCGCGCGTGCGGCGGCGACGACGCGGCGGGCCCGCCGGACGCTCGCGCTCGGCCGGACGCTCGCGCTCGGCCGGCCGGGACTCGCCCCGGCCGCCTCGCCCGCCGCGACCGCGCGCACCGCGGCCCCCGGTCTCGCCCAGATCCTCCAACTCCTCCGCCTCCAGCCCGGCGCGCGTGCGCTCGGAGCGTGGCAGGACACCCTTGGTGCCCTCGGGGATGCCGAGGTCGGAGAAGAGGTGCGGGGAGGTGGAGTACGTCTCCACCGGGTCGTTGAAGTCCAGCTCCAGCGCCTTGTTGATCAACTGCCAGCGCGGGATGTCGTCCCAGTCGACGAACGTGATCGCCGTACCCTTCGCGCCCGCACGGCCGGTACGGCCCACGCGGTGCAGATACGTCTTCTCGTCCTCGGGGGACTGGTAGTTGATGACGTGGGTCACGCCCTCGACGTCGATGCCGCGCGCGGCGACATCGGTGCACACGAGGACGTCGACCTTGCCGTTGCGGAAGGCGCGCAGCGCCTGCTCGCGGGCGCCCTGGCCCAGATCGCCGTGGACCGCGCCGGAGGCGAAGCCGCGCCGCTGGAGCTGCTCGGCGATGTCCGCCGCCGTCCGCTTCGTACGGCAGAAGATCATTGCGAGCCCGCGGCCCTCGGCCTGCAGGATGCGCGCGATCATCTCCGGCTTGTCCATGGAGTGACCGCGGTACACGAACTGCTTGATGTTCGCGACCGTCGCGCCCTCGTCGTCCGGCGCGGTGGCACGGATGTGCGTGGGCCGGGACATGTACCGGCGGGCCAGGCCGATCACCGCGCCCGGCATGGTCGCCGAGAACAGCATGGTCTGGCGCTTGGCCGGCAGCATGTCGATGATCTTCTCGACGTCGGGCAGGAACCCGAGGTCCAGCATCTCGTCGGCCTCGTCGAGGACCAGACACCTGACGTGCTTCAGGTTCAGCTTCTTCTGCCCGGCGAGGTCCAGCAGCCGGCCGGGGGTGCCGACGACCACGTCGACGCCCTTCTTGAGGGCCTCCACCTGGGGTTCGTAGGCCCGGCCGCCGTAGATCGCGGTCACCCGCACGTTGCGCACCTTGCCCGCGGTCAGCAGGTCGTTGGTGACCTGCGTGCACAGCTCGCGGGTGGGGACGACGACGAGCGCCTGCGGGGCGTCGGTGAGGGCTTCGGGTGCGGCCCGGCCCGCCTCGACGTCGGCGGGGACGGTGACGCGTTCGAGGAGCGGGAGGCCGAAGCCCAGCGTCTTGCCGGTGCCGGTCTTGGCCTGGCCGATGACATCCGTGCCGGAGAGGGCGACGGGGAGGGTCATCTCCTGGATGGGGAAGGGAGTGATGATGCCGACGGCCTCCAGGGCCTCGGCTGTCTCGGGAAGGATTCCGAGTTCTCGAAACGTCGTAGTCAGGGTGCTGCCTCTTCTGTGTGCGCGGCGCGAGGCGAGCGCGGGGGTCGTGTCGGACCGTGCCGGGGACGTCGGCTGCCTCACGGGCGAACCGCGGGGGCAAGCCGTTTGGCACGGGACCTCTGCCGACGCTCTAGCGCTCTCGCCGCTGAGGGTTCCCTCCGGTCGGCGTACGCAATGTGCCGTACGTCCATGGAGGGGCTGTCGGGTCGGAGCCGATCGGGCCACCGACCGGGCATCCTCATGCGTGCGGCCTGACCGGAAGCGGCGTCGGAACGACGGAGTTCCCAGCAGGCGCATTACCACCATACCCCGGATTCGTGCACATGCGATGGCCGATTTGGCCACGTAGTCGTCCTCACACTGATCGATCAAGGACTTCCGCCGCCCGGTGAGCGGGCTATTGTGCGCTTCATGACGAGCTCTGACAAGCCTGACCACGCCCCCGAGGACGCCTCGCCCGAGGCCACCGGAGTCGCCGCCCAGGACTGGGCCACGGCCTCCGCCGACCCGCAGTACCGCGCCGCGGTCGTGGACCTGCTCGGCGCGCTCGCATACGGCGAGCTGGCGGCGTTCGAGCGGCTCGCGGAGGACGCCAAGCTGGCGCCCACCCTCGCGGACAAGGCGGAGCTGGCGAAGATGGCGTCGGCCGAGTTCCACCACTTCGAGCAGCTGCGGGACCGGCTCGCGGAGATCGGTGAGGAGCCGACCCGGGCGATGGAGCCGTTCGTCGCCGCGCTCGACGGCTTCCACCGCCAGACGGCACCCTCGGACTGGCTGGAGGGGCTGGTCAAGGCGTACGTCGGCGACTCGATCGCCAGCGACTTCTACCGGGAGGTCGCGGTCCGGCTCGACGCCGACACGCGCGGGCTCGTGCTCGCCGTCCTCGACGACACCGGGCACGCCAGCTTCGCCGTCGAGAAGGTGCGCGCGGCGATCGACGCTGACCCGCGGGTGGGCGGCCGGCTCGCCCTGTGGGCGCGGCGGCTGATGGGCGAGGCGCTGTCGCAGTCGCAGCGGGTCGTCGCCGACCGGGACGCGCTGTCCACGATGCTCGTCGGCGGTGTCGCGGCCGGCTTCGACCTCGCCGAGGTCGGCCGGATGTTCTCCCGGATCACCGAGGCGCACACCAAGCGCATGGCCGCCCTGGGGCTGGCCGCCTGACCGGGCCGGGGAGCGCCACGAGGAGCGGCGCCGGCGGGGGGGCCACCGGCGGCTGCGCCGCCGCGGCCCGCCGTGCGCTCACGCCGGGGCGGATCGTCGGCGCAGCCGTCCCGCCGGGCGCAGCAGCAGTGACAGCGAGGCCGCGGAGACGACCGCCGCGCCGAGCAGGCTGACCGGGACCGGGCCGGCGCCCAGCGCGGTGTGCGTCACGAAGTCGCCGAACAGGGCCCCGGCGACCCCCGTGAAGAAGACGAGGAGGCGGGCGGGCAGCCGGTGGGACAGCCTGCGCACCGCGACGGCCGCCAGAGCCAGGCCGACCAGAGCCGAGCCGAGAGCTTCCAGGATCATGAGGGGTCCTTCCACACGGCCGGCCGGCGCTTCACGGTCGTAGCCCGTCCTACCCGTGACCTGCGGAATGCAATCCTCCTCTGTGTGCGACTTGTGCGTCGGATGTGGAGCACCTCCGCGCGTCGGACACATGCGAGGGGCCCGGTGGCAATCTGCCACCGGGCCCCTCGTCCGAGGTGTCGCGGGTGCGTCCGACGCGCGCCGGGCGGCGGGCGTCGGCCCACGGGGCTACAGCGCGCTGAAGCCCACCTTGCGGGTGGTCGGCTCGCCCAGCTCGACGTACGCCAGACGGTCGGCGGGGACCAGGATCTTCCGGCCGTCCTCGTCCTCAAGGCTCAGCAGCTGCGACTTGCCGGCCAGCGCCTCGGCCACCACGCGCTCGATGTCTTCCGCGTTCTGACCGCTCTCCAGAACGATCTCGCGGGGCGCGTGCTGCACGCCGATCTTGACCTCCACGGCTATGTCCCTCCGACGGTCAGTGAAGTGCGCGACCCAGCGCGCCGTACCAGCACACATTAGCCCGGTGAGGGGACGTACATGCTGCGCGCAAGAACGCCAGGAGCGAACAGCGAGCGGGAACAGGACGGGGCCGGTGGCGGCCGGGCCGCTCAGGGGTGCTGCTCGGCGCCGTGCAGCGGGAAGCCGGCGATGCCCCGCCAGGCCAGCGACGTCAGCAGCTGCACCGCCTGGTCCCGGGGAACGCTCCGGTCGCTGTGCAGCCAGGAGCGGGCGACCACCTGGGCGAGGCCGCCGAGCCCGGAGGCCAGCAGCATCGACTCCGCGCGCGACAGACCCGTGTCCTCGGCGATGACCTCGCAGATCGCCTCGGCGCACTCGTTGCTGACCTTGTCGACGCGCTCGCGCACCGCGGGCTCGTTCGTCAGGTCGGACTCGAACACCAGACGGAACGCCCCGCCGTCGTCCTCGACGTACGCGAAATAGGCGTCCATCGTCGCCCGGACGCGCTGCTTGTTGTCGGTCGTCGACTCCAGCGCGCCCCGCACCGCCTGGATCAGGGACTCGCAGTGCTGGTCCAGCAGTGCGAGGTAGAGGTCGAGCTTGCCCGGAAAGTGCTGGTAGAGCACCGGCTTGCTGACGCCGGCCCGCTCGGCGATGTCGTCCATCGCGGCCGCGTGATAGCCCTGCGCCACGAAGACCTGCTGGGCGGCGCCCAGGAGCTGGTTCCGTCGGGCACGGCGCGGCAGGCGCGTGCCTCGCGGGCGTGCCGCCTCTGTCTGCTCGATGGCTGTCACGCCGCCTCCCAAAATCGTCCACATGCGGTGTGCGCCGCGCCGCCATCGTACTTTTCGGTAACCGTGGTGTGCGCGGTGCGAGCGCAGAATTTCACGGACCGGACGCCGGCGGTAGCCGATCAGGGTCCCTCAGCAGGGCAGGTCACTGCCCGTGTCCGGGCAGGCGTCAGCGGTAGTCGTCCTCGTCCAGGGCCACGACCCGTGCCTGTTCGATGAGATCGGCCTCGTTGGCGCGGTCCGGCTCCACGCCGGTCAGGGGATCGTCGTGCTCCGGCGCGACGTCCGCGTGCTGCTCGGCCGCGTCGACCTCGGGCGCCTCGACGTCGATCTCCGGAACTCCCCGGACCTCCTCGTCCTCGACGCTGTCGGGATCGGTGGGGTCAAAGGCCATGGTGGGCTCCCTTCCTACGAACGTCCCCGGAAGAAGCGGGGGCCACACTGCGGGTGCCCTGTGTACGAGCGTAAGACACCGATACGGACGCTATGCCATGAGATGCCGGCCGCTGTCAGGACCGCGCCCCGCGACACGCCCGGGGGGCGGCCGTTCTGTGACGGCGAACACAGGATCCGCCGCGTGATCGTCTCGTAACATTGCCGCATGTCTTCGACCGAACTGCCGTCCGTGTCGGCCACCAGCGTCCTTCCGAGGGTGGCCCTGGTCAGGGTCGAGGAGGGCGAGCGGCTGAGGTCGGTCGGGCTGCCGGGGGTCACCCTGTCGATCCGGGCGCGGCCTCCCGCGCGCGAGGGACTTCCGCCCGCGCTGTTCGTGCACGGGCTCGGCGGCTCCTCGCAGAACTGGTCGGCGCTGATGGCCCGGCTGGACGACGTCGTCGACGGCGAAGCGGTCGACCTGCCGGGCTTCGGAGACTCCCCGCCGCCGGACGACGGCGACTACTCCGTCACGGGCCACGCGCGCGCGGTGATCCGCTACCTCGACGCGGCCGGGCGCGGCCCGGTGCATCTCTTCGGCAACTCCCTGGGCGGCGCGGTCGCCACCCGGGTCTCCGCGGTCCGCCCGGATCTCGTCCGGACCCTCACGCTGGTCTCTCCCGCCCTGCCGGAGCTGCGCGTGCAGCGCACCGCCGTGCCGACGGCCCTGCTGGGCCTGCCCGGAGTGGCCGCGCTGTTCACCCGGATCACCCGGCAGTGGACGGCCGAGCAGCGGGTTCGCGGCGTCACGGGCCTGTGTTACGGGGATCCCGGGCGGGTGACTCCGGAGGCGTTCCAGCACGCCGTGGAGGAACTGGAGCGGCGGCTGCGGCTGCCGTACTTCTGGGACGCGATGGCGCGCAGCGCGCGCGGGCTGGTGAACGCGTACACGCTGGGCGGCCAGCATGGGCTGTGGCGCCAGGCCGAGCGCGTACTCGCCCCGACCCTGCTGATCTACGGCGGCCGCGACCTGCTCGTCGGCTATCGCATGGCCCAGAAGGCGGCCCGTTCCTTCCGTGACTCCCGGCTGCTGTCCCTGCCGGACGCCGGGCATGTGGCGATGATGGAATACCCTGAGACGGTGGCCGGTGCCTTCCGGGAACTCCTGTGCGATGTGCGGGAGTTGGACGGCGGGTCGGTCTCGGCGCGGCGACTTGAGAGGCCCGGTGGACCCGGCTTCGCCGACGTCGACGCGGAGGTCGGAACCGATCTCGGCGACACGGGCGCCAGGAGCTGAGGGGGGCGAGGTGGGACGGCACAGCCGCCGCGGATCCGCCTCCAAGGGCGACGCCGCGGACATAACCGCACGGCGAGATGCGGCGGGCCCGGGGGCGGCGACGGGCGGCCAGGGTGACATCGGCGCCCCGCGCGCCGGGCGCGCGCCGGGACAGGCGGCGCGGCCGGGCCCCACACCGGGACAACTGCCCGGCCAACGACGTCCCACGGCCGACGGGATGCCCGCGATGCCCGCGCGCGGGGTTCCACGGGTGCCGGACGGGGCCGTGGCCCAGGGGATCCCCCGGATGCCGGACGGGAGTCCCGCTGGTGGGGTACCTCGGTCGGGTGACGGGGCTCCGGGTCGGGGCGTGCCGCGGTTGCCGGACGGTACTCCGGCTTATGGGTTTCCGCGGTTGCCTGACGGGGCTCCTGCTCGTGGGGTACCCCGGCCGGCGGATGGGACTCCCGCGCGGGGTGTGCCGCGGTTGGCGGACGGTACTCCGGCTTATGGGTTTCCGGGGTTGCCCGACGGGACTCCTGCTCGTGGGGTACCTCGGTCGGGTGACGGGGCTCCGGGTCGGGGCGTGCCGCGGTTGCCGGACGGTACTCCGGCTCATGGGTTTCCGCGGTTGCCC
>NZ_JBIALO010000001.1:565626-573182 GCF_042873595.1 Streptomyces sp. NPDC004629
GACGGGGCTCCTGCTCGCGGGGTACCCCGGCCGGCGGACGGAACTCCGGCTCGTGGGGTACCCCGGCCGGCGGACGGGACTCCCGCGCGGGGGGTGCCGCGGTTGCCTGATGGGACTCCGGCTCATGGGTTTCCGCGGTTGCCCGACGGGGCTCCTGCTCGCGGGGTACCCCGGCCGGCGGACGGAACTCCGGCTCGTGGGGTACCCCGGCCGGCGGACGGGACTCCCGCGCGGGGGGTACCCCGGTTGCCTGACGGGACGCCTGCGCAAGGGGTGCCGCGGGCCCGTGGTGGGCATCCCGAGCAGCGTGAATCCGGCGGGGGCTGGGGCGAGTTGCGCGGGCGGACCGGTGTGGGGCACGGGGTTGCCCCGGGGCCGGCCGCCGCTGGTCCCGGTGCCGCCCTGCCGCGGCAGCGGCCCGTGCCGCGCGGCGGCCCTCGGCAGGACTACCTCGACGCCTTCGACGCCGACGCCGATGCCGACGCCGATGTGTTCGCGCCCCGCACCGAGCCCGGCCTGCGGCACACGGAACCGTACGCCCCCGCCGCCCCCGTGGCGGGCGAGCCCGACGAGGACGACGAGCCCCCGACCGGCCCGCCCGCGCCCGCCAAGGGCGCCAAGGGCCGGGCGTTCACCGGGATCGCGGCCGCCGCCGTCACCACCGTGCTCGCGGTGATCGTGGCCGGGCAGGTCACCGACGGCCGCGACGACGCCGAAGCGCAGCCGCGGTCCACCACCGACCAGGCGCGCGACGCCCGGGACCCCGCCTCGCGCGCCGACGGCCGCACCACCGCGTCCGCGTCGCCGGACGTGGTCACGCTGACGTACGGGCAGAAGATGGACAAGAAGTACCCGCTCGGTGCCACGCTCAAGGCGTCGGGCAGGTTCGAGGCGATCCCCGGCATCGCCAAGGCGCCGGGCACGGGCCGGAAGTACACCTACCGCGTGGACGTGGAGCAGGGGCTCGGCCTGGACGGTGAACTCTTCGCCCAGGCGGTGCAGAAGACGCTCAACGACCGCCGCAGCTGGGCCCACGGCGGCGCCCGCACCTTCGAGCGCATCCACTCGGGCGAGCCCGACTTCGTCATCACCCTCGCCAGCCCCGGCACCACCGCCGAGTGGTGCGCCAAGTCCGGTCTTGACACCACCGAGGACAACGTCTCCTGCGACTCGGCCGCCACCCAGCGCGTGATGATCAACGCCTATCGATGGGCGCAGGGCAGCCCGACGTACGGCGAGGAGATCCACGCCTACCGGCAGATGCTCATCAACCACGAGGTGGGCCACCGGCTCGGCTACGGCCATGTCACCTGTGACAAGGACGGACAGCCGGCGCCCGTCATGCAGCAGCAGACCAAGTTCCTCGACCATGACGGAATCCACTGTCTGGCCAACCCCTGGCCCTACCCCGGAAGTTGACCGGTGTCGCTACTGTCACATTGACATGTGCAGATTGTTCGTTCATATTTCTGCGCATGTGGACCTGCCATGCCGTCACCTCTCGCGCCGCCATCGAGCTGGCGCTGATCGGCGTGACCGCGCTCTGCGTGGCCGACATCCACTGTCGCTGACGCCTGCCCCTGGCGTTCGCGTCGCGACCTGACCCACCATTTTCCTGACCCGTGCCGACGGCACGGATCTTCTCGACGACCCGGCGCCGGGGTGGACGTCTGTACAGATGCGTCTCACCCCTTGTGCATCTGTCTCGCCATTCGAGAAATCCTCGACATCAACCGAGAGGTCGTCATTCCGATGCGTCATCCGTCCCTCACAGCGCGCCGCTTGGCAGCGGCAACCGTCGGCCTGGTCGTGGCAGCGGGCGCCGCCGCCTGCGGCCCGGACGACAACGATGCCAAGGGGTCGAGTGGCGACTCCGCGCCGCACAAGGGCGGCACCCTCACGGTCCTCAACTCAAGCCCGCAACAGAACTTCGACCCCGCCCGCCTCTACACCTCCGGCGGCGGCAACGTCCCGTCCCTGGTCTTCCGCACCCTCACCACCCGCAACCGGGAGAACGGCGCGGCCGGCGCCGAGGTCGTCCCCGACCTCGCCACCGACACCGGGCGCCCCAACAAGGACGCGACCGTGTGGACGTACACCCTGAAGAAGGGACTCAAGTACGAGGACGGCACCCCGATCACCTCGGCCGACATCAAGTACGGCATCGAGCGCTCCTTCGCCCCCGAACTCTCCGGCGGCGCCCCGTACCTGAGGGACTGGCTGGCCGGCGCGGCCGACTACCAGGGGCCGTACAAGGACAAGAAGGGGCTGGCGGCGATCGAGACGCCGGACGACCTGACGATCGTCTTCCATCTGAACAAGCCGGAGGGCGAGTTCCCCTATCTGGCCACCCAGACGCAGTTCACGCCCGTCCCGAAGGACAAGGACACCGGCGCCAAGTACGAGGAGCACCCCGTCTCGTCCGGCCCCTACAAGGTCGTCAAGAACGAGAACGACGGCGAACACCTGGTCCTGGAGCGCAACCCGCACTGGTCCGCCGCCACGGACGCCGAGCGCAAAGCCAACCCGGACACCATCGACGTGCGCTCCGGGCTCGACTCCTCGGTGATCAACCAGCGGCTGTCGGCGTCCCAGGGCGCGGACGCGGCCGCCGTCACCACGGACACCAACCTCGGCCCGGCCGAACTCGCCAAGGTCACCGGCGACAAGGAACTCGCCGCGCGTGTCGGCACCGGCCACTTCGGCTACACGAACTACCTCGCGTTCAACCCCACGGTCAAGCCGTTCGACGACCCGAAGGTGCGGCAGGCGATCTCCTACGCCATCGACCGCTCATCCGTGATCAACGCGGCCGGCGGTTCGGCCCTCGCCGAGGCCGCGACCACCTTCCTGCCCGACCAGAAGTCCTTTGGCTACACGCCGTACGACCTGTTCCCGGCCGGTGAGACGGGCGACCCCGCCAAGGCCAGGGAACTGCTGAAGGAGGCGGGACACCCGAACGGGCTGACCATCACCCTGACCCATTCCAACAGCAAGGACTTCGAGACCAGCCCGGAGATCGCGACCGCCGTCCAGGACGCGCTCAAGAAGGCCGGCATCACGGTCAAGCTCCAGGGCCTGGAGGAGAACGACTACTCGGACAAGATCCACAACGTGAAGACCGAGCCGGGTTTCTTCCTCGCCCACTGGGGTGCCGACTGGCCCTCCGGCGGCCCCTTCCTCGCCCCGATCTTCGACGGCCGCCAGATCGTCAAGGACGGCGCGAACTTCAACACCGGCCTGCTCAATGACAAGTCGGTCAATGACGAGATTGACGCGATCAACAAGTTGACCGATCTTGACGCCGCCGCCAAGAGGTGGGGCGCACTGGACAAGAAGATCGGCGAACAGGCCCTGACCGTGCCGTTGTTCCACCCCGTCTACAAGCGTCTGTACGGCAAGGACGTCAAGAACATCGTGATCAGCGACTGGACCGGAGTCCTCGACATCTCGCAGGTCGCGGTCAAGTAGGCCGAGCGGATCAGCACAGTCATGAGCGAGACCTCAACGGTCTCCCGGACCGCCGGGACGGACACCACCGTCCCGGCGGCCTCCGGGGCCCGTCAGTTCTGGCGGCGGCTGCGCACGCAGCGCGCCGCCCTCGGCGCGGCGGTCGTCGTCGCGCTGCTCGTCCTGATCGCGCTCGCCGCGCCGCTGCTCACCGCCGTCGAGGGCCAGGACCCGACCACCTACCACCCGGCGCTGGTCGACTCCGCCCGCGGCGGCGTGCCCGTCGGCCCGTTCGGCGGGATCAGCGGCGACCACTGGCTTGGCGTAGAACCGCAGACCGGGCGCGACCTGTTCGCGCGCCTGGTCTACGGGGCGCGCGTGTCACTCGGGGTCGCGCTGACCGCGACCCTGGTGCAGGTCCTGATCGGGGTCGCCGTGGGCGTCGCGTCCGCGCTCGGCAACCGATGGGTTGATCAACTGTTGAGCCGGGCCACCGACATCATCGTCGCCATGCCGCTGATGATCATGGCTCTGGCGCTGCTCGCGATCGTCCCGTCGACCTTCCCGCGGCCCGTCCTGGTCACCCTGGTCATCGGCCTGATCGCCTGGGGCAACATAGCCAAGATCGTGCGCGCCCAGACGCTCGGTCTCAAGGGGCTCGACCATGTAGCCGCCGCCCGGCTCAGCGGCTGGGGGCCCTGGCACGTCGCCCGGCGCGAACTGCTACCCGGACTCGCCGCGCCCGTCATCACGTACGCCGCCCTGCTCGTGCCCATGAACATCTCCGTCGAGGCGGCCCTGTCCTTCCTCGGTGTCGGCGTGAAGCCGCCGACGCCCTCCTGGGGGCAGATGCTCACCTCGGCCGACGTCTGGTACCAGGCGGCACCGCAGTACCTGCTGCTCCCGGCCGGTGCCCTGTTCGTGACCGTGCTCGCGCTGACGGTCCTCGGCGACGGCGTGCGCACCGCGCTCGACCCGCGCGCGGCCTCGCGGCTGCGCGTCGGCACGCGCCGCGGGCGCGCGGCCGGGTCCAGCCGTAAGAGCGGCAGCGGACCCGGCGACGCGACCGGCAACGGGACCGGCCGCGCGAGCGGCACCCAGGACGCCGACGGGCGCGGGCACGCCGACGGTGCCATCGAGAAGGAGGGATCCGCATGAGCGGCTTCGGCGGCTTCGTCCTGCGCCGCGCCGTCGGCACGGTCGTCACCCTGCTCGCCATCTCGGTGATCGTCTACGTCGTCTTCTACGCCACCCCGGGCAACGTCGCCCAGATCACCTGCGGCCCGCGCTGCTCCCCGGAACAGGTGCAGCAGGTCGCCCAGCAGCTCAGGCTCGACGACCCTCTGTACGTGCGCTACGGCCACTTCCTGCAGGGGCTCGTCGCCGGCCAGGACTTCTCGACCGGCACTTCGGTCGAGCACTGCCCGGCGCCCTGCCTGGGGCTCTCGTACCAGACCGGCCAGCAGGTCATGGACGTCATCCTGGCCAAGCTGCCCGTCAGCCTGTCGCTGGTGCTCGGCGCGATGGTGCTCTGGCTCGTGCTCGGCGTCGGAACCGGCGTGCTGTCGGCCTGGCGGCGCGGGCGGATCTCCGAGCGCCTGCTGACCGCCGTCACCCTCGCGGGCACGGCGACCCCCGTCTTCGTCATCGGCCTCGTGCTGATGATCGTCGTCTGCGGCGAACTGAGCCTGCTGCCCTTCCCGCAGTACGTCGCCCTCACCGACGACCCCGAGCAGTGGGCCTGGAACCTGCTGCTGCCGTGGCTGTCGCTGGCCCTGATCGAGGCGGCCGTGTTCGCCCGGCTCACCCGGGCGGCGATGCTGGAGACGCTCGCGGAGGACCACATCCGCACCTTCCGCGCCTATGGCGTGGGGGAGCGATCCGTCGTCGGCCGGCACGCGCTGCGCGGCGCGCTGGCCCCCGTCATCGCGCTGAACGCCAACAACGTCGGCTCCGCCGTCGGCGGCGCCGTGCTCACCGAGACCCTCTTCGGCCTGCCCGGCATCGGCCAGGAACTGGTGCACGCCGTCAACGTCGTCGACCTGCCGGTGGTCGTCGGCATGGTCCTGGTCATCGGTTTCTTCGTGGTCATCGCCAATGCCGTCGCGGACGTGCTGTACGCGGTGGCCGACCGACGGGTGGTGCTCGCATGAGCCTGGTGGACGTCAGGGACCTCACGGTCGAGTTCGGGCCCCTGCGGGCCGTCGCCGGGCTGTCCTTCCGGCTGGCGCGCGGCGCCGCGCTCGCCCTGGTCGGCGAGTCCGGCTCCGGCAAGTCCACGGTCGCGAACGCCCTGCTGGGCCTGCACCGGGACACCGGCGCGCGGGTCGGTGGGTCGGTCCGGGTCGCCGGGACCGATGTGCAGCGGGCCTCCGACGAGGAACTGCGGCGCCTGCGCGGAGGTAAGGCCGCCATGGTCTTCCAGGACCCGTTGTCGTCGCTCGACCCGTATTACGCGATCGGCGACCAGATCGCCGAGGTGCACCGGGTGCACGCGCGCGTGTCCCGGAGGGCGGCACGTGCGCGTGCCGTCGAGGTCCTGGACCGGGTGGGGATCCCGGACGCCCGGCGCAGGGCCCGGTCGCGCCCGCACGAGTTCAGCGGCGGCATGCGCCAGCGCGCACTGATCGCCATGGCGCTGGCCTGCGCGCCCGACCTGCTGATCGCGGACGAGCCGACCACCGCGCTGGACGTGACGGTCCAGGCGCAGATCCTCGACCTGCTCCACACGCTGCGCGCGGAGACCGGGATGGGGCTGCTGCTCGTCACCCACGACGTGGGCGTCGCCGCCGAGAGCGTCGACGAGGTGCTGGTCATGCGGCACGGCGAGGCCGTCGAACACGGCCCGGTCGGCACCGTCCTCGCCACGCCCGCACAGGAGTACACCCGCGAACTGCTCGCCGCGGTGCCGCGCGTGGACGAGGCTCGGGCGGCTGCGGCTGCGGCTGCGGCTGCGGCTGCGACTGTGGCTCGGGCGGAGGCGGCCCCGGCCGATGTGGCTCGGGCGGGCGCCGGGCGGGGGGAGGCGCCGCGCGCGGAGGCGTCGGATGCCGTGGCGCCGGGCGTCGAGAGCGCGGCGCGCGTCGCAGGTGCGTCGGGCGGAGGCTCGCGCGTGGCCGGTGAGGTCGTCCTGGAGGCGGCCGGTCTGCGGCGGGTCTTCGGGCGCGGCAAGCGGGCGTTGACCGCCGTGGACGACGTCTCCCTCACGGTCCGCAGAGGCGAGACCCTCGGCATCGTGGGGGAGAGCGGCAGCGGCAAGACGACCCTCGGCCGCATGCTCGTCGGCCTGCTGGAGCCGACGGCGGGCGAGATCCAGTACGCGGGCCGCCCGCACACCGGGGTGAACCCGGCCGTGCAGATGGTCTTCCAGGACCCCGTCTCCTCCCTCAACCCCCGCCGCAGCGTGGGCGAGTCCATAGCCGACCCGCTCCGCGCACGGGGGAGGGACGAGGAGCACATCCGGGGGCGCGTACGCGATCTGCTGGAGCGCGTGGGGCTCGAAGGGGCGCACTACGACCGCTACCCGCACGAGTTCAGCGGCGGCCAGCGCCAGCGCGTGGGCATCGCACGGGCGCTCGCCGCCGACCCGCGCGTCATCGTCTGCGACGAGCCGGTCTCCGCGCTGGACGTCACCACCCAGGCCCAAGTGGTCGCCCTGCTCGCCGAATTGCAGCGGGAACTGGGGCTGGCGCTGGTCTTCGTCGCACACGACCTCGCCGTGGTCCGCCGGGTCAGCGACCGGGTCGCGGTGATGCGCCGGGGCCGGGTCGTGGAGACCGGCCCCGCCGACGACGTGTACGACTCCCCGCAGGATCCCTACACCCGGCAACTCCTGGCCGCGGTGCCCGCTCTCGACCCCGAGGTCGCGGCCCGCCGCCGGGCCGCCCGCCGGGAGCTGGCCACGGCATGACGTTTCGTGTCCGTGTGATCTCTTAGCGCGACAGAACGCGATTCGCACGCGAAAGTTACGGCCGTTCACCCCTTTTGGTGGCGCGACGGACAACCGTCCGTCGCCCCCCCCCCCCCTGACCGTAACAGAGTGGCCCCCTGTTCCGCCCGGGCCCACCCCGGCCCCCCCAAAGGGGCTCGGGGGGGGGCCCCCGGGC